>NCGL01000151.1 GCA_002256935.1 Bdellovibrio sp. 28-41-41 | reverse complement strand
AGAAAATAGTGACTACTATTTAAGACCGATGAATTGCCCGCATCATCACAAGATATTTGGATCAAGCTTGCGAAGCTATAGGCAACTGCCACTTAGGATTGCAGAGTATGGACAAGTTTATCGTTTTGAAAACAGTGGATCATTAAAAGGACTGAGTCGCGTACGGGGACTATGTCAGAATGATGCCCATATCTATGTCGATCCGGCCGATGCCAAAAAAGAAATTCTGTCGGTGCTCGATCTGCATGAGCATTGTTACCGTGTATTGGGTCTAAGTGGTTATCGTTATCGACTTTCCAAATCAGATTCCAATCGGCCGAATGATTTTGATGGTCCGAAGCAAATCTGGAAAGAGGCGGAAGAAATCTTGAGGCAGTGTTTAGTTGAAAAAAACTTACTGTTCTTTGAAGCAGACGGTGAGGCTGCATTTTACGGACCCAAGATCGATGTTCAAATCCAGATGAGTCATGGTCAGGAAGAATCAATTGCTAGCATTCAACTTGATTTTAATTCAGCGGATAAATTTGAATTAAATTTCATATCGAATTCAGGAGAAAGCAAACGGCCATGGATAATTCATCGCGCGCCACTAGGCAGTCACGAGAGATTCGTAGCATTGCTACTGGAGTACTTTGACGGAGCACTACCCGGCTGGCTGTGTCCAGTACAGCTCTGCATTTTGCCGGTGAATGAAGATCAGTATCAGTTCGCAAAAGAACTTGCCGACAGTCTAGCTGATAAAGGTATTCGCGCTGCTGTGGATAACAGTTTGGGAAGTCTGTCTAAAAGAATTTTGTTCGCCCATAAATTCCGGCCGCTATTTAAACTAGTTATTGGAAGAAATGAAATGTCGTCGGGAGAATTTTCGATGCAAGGTCGCGACGAAGATCGCGTTGTGTATCGTCAGCAAAGAGTTGCCATCCCTGGATAGCAACTCACTTTTCTACGTAATTAGGCTGATGAATATTTCCCTCGAAAAATATTTTTTGAGGTTTTTTGCCACTCTACAGGACTTTAAAGGCGCTCAAGTCTTTTTAATCGAAGAAGACTTGAGCCGCCATATTGCATTGGTTTTTTATGCGTACTTCAACAGCAAATAAATAAGGAGTGTTTATGGAAAATGAAATTATCCCAGTTGTTAAGGCCACTAATGACGGCCGTCTAAATGCGGGTAAACAGCCAGATGAAAAAGAGAAAGACGACGACGGAGTAAAATTACCAGAAAGAGATCTTGTAATGAAGCGTCCAGCAGCTGGTCAAGCGCCAGACCCTTCAGAAAAACAACGAGATGATTTCGATTCTTCGGATTTGATTTAGCACTAACTAAAATAGAACTGTTAGAAGTTCAAAGGTGATGAAAATGAATATCATAGTATTTCTTCTTGTCGGTTTGCTAGCTGGCTGGATAGCAAGTTCGCTGATGAAAGGCGAAGGCCTCGGCATCCTAGGTGACATCATTGTTGGTGTGATCGGTGCGTTCGTTGGTGGATTTATCTTTGATATGGCGGGCGTGGCCGTTTATGGATTTTGGTCAGCCCTTGGTATGTCCGTAATTGGCGCCATGGTATTTCTTTTTATCATCGGACTTTTTTCAGGAACTTTAAATATGCGGCACACGCTAAGGAAATATTAAAGTGGATTTGAAAAAGAAAATAAGATTTCAGATGTTACTTCTTTCGTTGAAGATGGTGATTATTGCTTATAACATCAAAACCAATGAACGACGAAAAAAAAGAATTACCAGTAGAAATTGCGCCTAGCCAGTTATCACCTGACGCTTTAAACGGGATAATCGAAAACTTCATTTTGCGCGAAGGGACCGACTACGGAGTTGTCGAAGTTGGGTTTGATAAAAAGAAAAGTCAGATTCAAAAACAAATAGATCGAGGCGATGTTAAAATAGTCTACGATCAAAGCAC
>NCGL01000102.1 GCA_002256935.1 Bdellovibrio sp. 28-41-41 | reverse complement strand
TAGCAAATCGGGTCGAACCAGTGGACGATCCGTTTAAAATAAAAGTGTTACCTATGTCTCCGGAATAAACTGTTACCCATGTCCCCGGAATGGACCTTAATCATCAAGAAGAGCTAAAAAACTAAGATCATAAAACCAATCACAATTAAAATGGTCCCCGGGACTGGACTTGAACCAGCACGCCCTTTCGAGCGCTACCACCTCAAGCTAGTGCGTGTACCAGTTTTTAATATGGGTATATTGGGACGTCTAAAAAAGACAACTAAATTATTGAAATCACATGAAATTTAATTAGGGTGTAATTTACCTAAACAAGTTTTATCGAGTTTTGAGTGATAGGTAAACAAAGTGGGCGAATGAATTTTGGTGGGCTTTTATAGCCTATTAGGAAATATGTGTACACATTAAAGTACTCATGCTATATTACTTATTAAGTGAGGTTTAATATGGAATCAACGTCCCCAAGAACATTCAGAGCTAATTTAAAAGAATATATGGATATGGCTGATGAAAAGCCAATTCGCATTCAAAAGCGTGAAGGTAATGCGTGCGTATTAATGTCCGAGGAATACTACGAAGGCTTACTGAATGAGATCTCATCTTTGCAAAAAAGTTTGCTCTCGGCCAACCAAGCTTTAAAGGGCGAGACTACCGAATATAAAATTGGCGATAAAGATCGGTTGAAAAGATTTAAGAAATGAAAATTGTTAAGACCCAGCAATTTGAAGATGATCGGATTCACATTGAAGACCATATTTATAATTCAAATGAGTACGACATTAAATTTGTGGATAAATTTATAGATGAGTTAGATGCCGCTGTTCAGTGGGTTCATTCAAATTCGATGACACCGAAAGAAGATGAAATGGGTGATCGGTCTTGGCCATTTTACCGCAATCATCGTGGTTGGTTTCGATATCGGTTAAAATATTTGTGTATCGAAAATTCAATACCGCGGTCGATTTTGTTAAAGCGCATTATTGATAATAAAGAACAAAACCTCGATATTTACCCGAGCCATAAACTAGATTCCTATTCTGCGGACGATGAGGAATCGTGAAAATCTATGAAAAGAAAATATGATTTTTCAATAGCAAAGAAAGCAAAAAAATCTAAAGATTTAAAAATCATTAAGACGTTTCGGTTAGATCCCGAAATATTGAATTGGCTTGAGATTGAAGGGGAAAAGCAAGGAATGGGCTATCAAACATTCTTGAACTGGTTTCTTCGTAAGTCTATGGATACTCATGATTCCGTTGAGGAACGGTTGGAAAAACTTGGAATAAGCGATTTTAAAAAGTGATTGAATTTTATTATTCAGATAGGAATAAGTCTAATGTCTTAAAGTTCGACGATTCTTGTGTCACTATGTATAGTAATTAGGCAACAAAAATTAGATCTTCTCGATTCAGTGCGCTTTATACGTGGGCACGCTCTTGGCACTTCAGGATACCGACCAATTAACATTAATAGGAGTATCTTATGAACTTTGAACTTAAAACAATTACTTATTTATTTGTATCTCTCTCAATTTTCGGCTTTCAGGCTAATGCAGATTGCTTGGGCTCATATTCTCAAATTGCTGACCAAAGGCTACATGACAGCGATGGAGGTGGAACGTTTTTATCAATCATTGGTAACGGTGTTCCGGCTTTCGGGGGACTTGCGACAACAGAGATAGGTGGCGCTGCTTTTGTGCCTCCTGTTTCTGGCACTACAGCGGCTGGTGGCGGAACTGCAGGCGCAATTACCTCGGGTGGAGCTGTTGCAGCAGCGGTTCCGGTTATATCAAGTGGAGCCTATGCCGTTTATGCATACAAAAGAGGCCAAGCAAAAAAAATTGTAAGATTGATTAACGAAGCTGCCATCGGAAATGGACTAATGTTGTTAGATGTTTCCACCTCATTGAGTAAACAGTTACAAAAAAATGTTTCGGTAGCAACCGTAGCTGCAACTTTAACTAAGGCCAATCAAGCTAATATTTTTTGCCCTAATAGTAATACGCTATATAGCCAAGGCGATATTTATACATTTTTATCAGCAGAATTAAAATAGCTCTCAATTATAGTTTTGTATATTTTGAGATAAAATAAAGCCGATCACGTGGTCGGCTTTATTTATGTAATAAGGATTGGCGGAAATATGCGGCCTATTAAATATTCTAAGATTTTAATTTTAGTTTTTTTACAGATTTCTATTTCCTATTCTGAAGACTTAAATTCTGCGAGTCCAGATATTGTGAAAGTTTGGGCCCAAAATCAATCTTCCTTTTTAATTAAAAATAAACAGCATATAGATGATCTGATCAACAAGGTTGATAAAATCAAGGGTATTGAACTTATAGTTGCCGGGCCTATGCATCAACATATTGAAAGCTCATTTGGACATGCTCTTTTGAGATTTGTTGAAACTGATGGCGATGCTATCCAGGATAGCATTTTGAGTTTTGTAGCCCTCATAGACGAGCCAGTGTTAAACTATAAGAAGGGAATAATGGGTGGCTACCCCGTGATTGCTCAAGTGGGTTCGTTTGGTGAGTTCATACAAACTTATTTGGAGACAGAAGAGCGTCCTTTGGATCGATATATAATTCCAACCGATGCAAAAATAAGAAAAAATATAGTTGAAACACTTAAGAAATGGTTAAGTAAGCCTGGTGGAATGGGCGGTTATAAATTCCTATCTAATAACTGCGCTGGAGTTTTAGTTGAATTTTTAAAACAATCGGGTCTTTCGACTGGCTTTCAAGCTCCCGTGCCATCGCTACTTCCTGCTCAAATGAAATCAAGATATCTGACTCCCTACCCGGTTATTCGGACATTTACTATTGCTCCCATTTTTGAAAAATTGGCATATGAATTTAATGTTAAAGTAGAAATATTAAAGGCAGGAAATTGGCCAAGAGAGGCAATTAATCGCTTTAAAAGTATCCCCCCTTCAGCTCTGGCTCAACTTTACTTCCGAGCCTCACCGATTGATGAGGAAGTTCGCTCAGCTATGCAATCGCTTATCCTTAAAAACGGACCTTTAGATTTAGCTAATGTTTATGGTATTAAAAAAATTCCTAATGTTATTTACGAACTTTGCTATTCGATAGATTGCGCGGCAAAAATAGTCACAATTTTACGTGATAAAACTATTTTTGGTGAAAAGAGTGATCTATCGAGGCGTGTGACTGAGTATGCCAGGTTGAATATTAACTCTCAAATGCCGTGGCTTGACCAAGTACTTCGAAAATATATTCAACATAGTCGCCTAATACAATCAGCAGATTCGCTATTCTAATTCAGAATTTTCCAAGTTGGCACGTCGATGATTCTTAATGGAATTGATTATTTTTTTGATTCATAAAATTGATGCGTTGGCGTTTTAAAATTTTGTATCAAATCGAAATATCCAGTCACTTCCTCTGATAACCTGAATTAGCTTGCCCAAATTTGTTAGTCCCCTATGTACAAGACCAACCGACAGTTTAAAATCATATTATGTCGGAAAGTTGGGCGCGTTTATCGGAAATCAGAATCAAACACAGATTTTTAAGAACAAGCTTATATTTGTGAAAAAAGAAATCAAATTATCACAAGTATTACAGCGTGAACTCAAAGGTAAGATTCTATCCAGGGTCGCCAAAGAAATTGGCGTCAGCGTATCAATTCTGCACGACTGGTATAGTTCATCAAGAAAGCCGTCGGCAAAAAATATGTGGCAACTTAAAAAGCTGGCGGACTATTTAGGGTTGAGTTTAGAGCAGATCTTATTTGATGAAAAAGTTGAGCGTCAGATTATCAGTTCGACGACATTTACAGACCGAGGGGTTCAGTATCGAGTCAACATCGAGAAGGTAAAGGGGTAAAATGAAAAACACTTTTTTAATCATAATGCTTTTGTTTCCAATTGCGGCGTTCTGTCTTTATCAAAAAAATGATAAAAACGAATGTGTCGAGTTCACAGGTTCAATCGCCAATATATGGTTATCGGTGGCGGGCTGCGGTCTTATTCATAAAGAAGTGCTAAAAAAAAAAAGATCATAAACCAAACACAATTAAATTGGTCCCCGGGACTGGACTTGAACCAGCACGCCCTTTCGAGCGACGGCACCTCAAGCCGTTGCGTCTGCCATTTCGCCACCCGGGGATGTCGTTGGATTTTGTTATCTAGGTTACCAAAATCGTGACGTCCTTGTATACCAGTTTTTAATCTAAGTTATTAACTCCCTTATTCTTTCCCCGCGGGTGACACAAATACCTCAAGGTAGTGCGTCTGCCATTTCGCCACCCGGGGATTACGTATCTACCAATTCCGCCACGGGCGCGTTTGATAGGAATATCGATTCTATATTTCTATGGTAAAAAAAGTCAAGTGCGTGTGCATGACCTAATCGACCAAAAGATTAATCAGATCTGAATTAAATGAAGCTCGTTTTTTAACGCCGGCGAAAAATTCGTTGTCAATTTCTTCTACAATCTTAACGGCCTTGTTCGCTAGCTTTGTGCCTTCTGCGGTAGCGGCAATAATAAAAGCACGAGAATCTTTCGGATTGTCTTTTTTAGACACTAGCTTTTTAGTCACAAGTGACTTGATCACGTCCGACACAAGCATCTTATCCATCTGCGTGTACTGACATAGAAAAGATTGTGTCATGACCTCATTCGACGTACCCGTTCGTTCGGCATGCACTGCTACTAAATGTTACTACTAGATCGTCTTAAACTGGCGACAGATCGTCAGTTCCATACGTCGGTAGCGTGGGCATTACCCGCTCTGCCGTCATTGCTGGCTGAACATAATCGACCGGTTTCAAATCGGTAACCGCTGGCCCTTCGATCACTTTTCCATGACAATCAAATCGCGAACCATGGCA
The DNA here is from genome assembly GCA_002256935.1 of Bdellovibrio sp. 28-41-41. Taxonomy (GTDB): domain Bacteria; phylum Bdellovibrionota; class Bdellovibrionia; order Bdellovibrionales; family Bdellovibrionaceae; genus UBA2316. The sequence goes on along the minus strand of NCGL01000102.1, from coordinate 14,332 downwards.
TGGGCAATCCCAAGATTTTTCCGCCGAGTTCCAAGATACAATTGCTCCTAAATGTGGGCATACAGCTGAAACTGTATGGTAGGCACCGTTGTCATTACGGTAGGCCGCCACCAGTTGAAACCCGTCGCGAAATACTTTGCCTTCACCATAAGACAAATCCTCTAAAGTATCGGACGACTTTGTGGTTACCCAATCTGCATACTGAGCCGCCGTGTTTAGATTTTCTTTTAAGAATGTGGAGGTCGCTCGCAGCGAAATTCGAGATGGATTATATAACGACTCCCACTGATTTTTTCGAGCCATGATTTGATCGGTAATCAACATTGCACCAATCGTACAATGGGTCATGCCATTACCGGCATCGCCCGTGATTACATAAACATTGTCGTAATCACCGGGATTTCGCCCTAAGAATCCTAATCCATCCATTGGTTGAATCACTTGCCCTGACCAGCGATAGAGTACTTCACCGACAAATGAGAACCGCTGACGAGTCCATGCTTCTAACAGCTCATATCGACGCTCAGGATGCAATTCTTGGCCGGTCTTGTGATCTTCACCACCAACGATCAACGTGTTGCCGGACTCGGTACGAATGTAATGGTACGGATCTTCGGTGTCCCAATACAGGGCGTTTTCTAAACTACGTTCTGGAATGCGAAATGCCAGTGCATAGGTTCGGTAGGCATACTGTTTCGTGTGAACGGCAAACATATCGTTAATCGGTGTATTGGTGGCCACGATTATGGACTGGCAATGAACCGTATGGCCTTCCCGAGTTTTCACGAAACTGTCTTTGCCGCCTTGAAATTTATCGGCAAAGGAATGTGTAAATATTTTCACTCCACCTTCATTCAAAATTTCGGCTAGCCGCTTTAAATATTTTAAGGGATGTAACTGAGCTTGCTTGGGAAAACAAAGACTGACCCGGCTGAAACCCTTCACCGGCAGCTGCTCTGTTTTAACAACCGACTGCAGACCGACCCGTTGACACGCCTCAAACTCTTTTTGCAAAATATCAGCTTGATCGTTCCCCTCGCCTTGAAAAAGGTAGCCGTTTACATACTCAAAATCACAATCGATATTTTCATCACGAACAATCTGTGCGACTTTTTCAATCGCAGCCGTATGGCTTCGAGCCGCTATCTTCGCACCGTCTTGGCCATGAAGTTTTTCAAGTTCAAAGTAACGATAATCTAAAACATTTGAAAATTGCGCCGTTGTCCGCGCGGTCTGTCCGCTACCAAGCTCAAAACTTTCTAGCACGCAAACAGATTTGCCTTCTTTCATCACCAAATAAGCGGTCGTTAATCCACCAATACCCCCGCCAACAATACATACGTCGGCAGATAGGTCGTTTCGCAGAGGCTGAAATTCCGGCATCTCAACCGTGGCTGACCATTGAGAAACACTTTCTTCTGGATGGACTGTATTCATGGGAGCTCCTAAGTTAGTGGGATAAAACCAAATTTAAAAGCAAATCGTTGGCCATTTCTAGGCCGTCAAGCCCCGCTTTAGGAACCAACAATGGGGCACAATTCTACTTTTGTATAGGGTCTTGAGGCGACTTTCCCGTTGCCGTTTTGAGACCACGCGACGTATTCTATTTTAGTAATTGTAGAATCGTTACTGCACAGGTTTTGTAGCCATGGTTTGTCTAATTTTGAGACAAAGAAAATAATTTAATATTCCTTCGAAAGGCTCTGTAAAAAGCCGATATAAGACCATCTGAAAATGAGCCTAATGCAAAAAACCATTTTATCAATATTTTCGGTAGTACTTTTTGGATGCAGCACTGTCCCCAAGACAGCTCCATCTTCTTATAAAGAATATGAGGGCCAAAATTATTGTGTAGAATTGTCTTATCATTATATGTATCGAGGATTCGATTTTAGAGACACAGAATCGAATAGAGCAAGTAGCGCAAAAACCGAAACAGTGCTTGCTTCGGTAATCAAAAAATATGGGATTGATACACATTGCAACAATCCCATTAAAAACTTCCGTATCACAATAAATAACGACTACGAACCGGCCCGATTTTTAATGTTCCAATCCAATGCTCTACTTAGCATAATATCTTTTGGAATAATTCCCCACTATGCAACAAGTTTCGCACAGGTAACTATTACTGAAGAAAATTTAACAGAACCACTTGGAAAATTTAATTTAGAATATGAAGAAAAGTATCATTTCTTTAATGCAGAAAACGTCAAAAGAGTTAAAGATAAAAATATAGAAAACTACGGAGAACAAGACCAACGATTGGCCCCGTTGGGAGCCAACATTGCCGTCTTTCTTCTTCAAAAACTAAATTCCGCTCCAAGTTTAATGAATCCAATGCCTCAATATTAGTTCGCTAGCACTAATCCGGGTGTATCGTCCGTTTCTAAATTTGGAACGAAATCCTCTTTTTCTAAAGTCTCACTGACGATCTTCACCTTTTTCGCCGCACGCGGTTTCACGCCCGCAGAGGCACGGATTTCAGCCGTCGTTGGGATCAGGCCTGACGCCATCAACGATTGCGTTCGCTCTTCAATTAATTTTTTTACTTTCGCGCGAGGAACCCCAAATTCATCAGCGCGATTGACGATTTCGTCTAAGGCGGCGCGCGCCTGTTCTTGTTGGTCCTTGGCAGTCTCGAGCGATAATTTCGCAGCGTCCACTTGGGCGCGGGCTTTTTCAAACTCGATAGAGGCCACATCGGCCTCTTGGATGAGTTTCATTAAATCAGACATAAAAACCTCCTATGTATTTACATATAATTTACATATATCAAATAAACAAGGTTTTTCTCAAAATTTATTTTTTCAACTCGACTACAACCGGACAATGATCAGAACCAAAGATATCGTTGCGATGATACGACGTCTTTAGCCGATCTTTGAATTCCTTGTTGGCCATAAAATAATCTAAGCGCCAACCCACATTTTTTTCGCGCACACCCGGTCGATAACTCCACCAGGTATAATGCCCGCCTTCGGGTTGAAACTGCCTGAAGGCATCGACATAGCCAGTTTTAATAAACTGATCCATCCACGCGCGCTCTTCCGGTAAAAAACCGGCATTCTTTTTATTCGTTTTCGGGTTTCGCAAATCAATTTCTTGATGAGCAATATTCCAATCCGCACACATGACAACATTCTCGCCTTTTTTGCGAAGCGATTCAGCTTTCTTTAGAAATTTTTTGCAGAACTCAAGTTTGAATGGCAATCGCGCATGATCGCGCTGACTATTAGGAAAGTAGGAATTAATCAATGTGAACTTCGGGTACTTCGCAATTATAACTCGGCCTTCTTTGTCGATCTCTTTATCACCGATACCAATTTCTATATCGATGGGTTCTTTTTTCGAGAAAATAGCCGTGCCACTGTAACCCGGTTTCTGCGCTGGATTCCAGATCGCGTGGTACTTCATCGGGTTTTTAAAATTATCTTCCAAAAATCAAGACCGCGCCTCGCTGAGTCCAGAATTTTTCAAAGTCAGCCAGGCTCAGAAGATTGTCTTTACCGTCTCGCGCTTCCCAGGGGTCCATCAACAGGATATGGGATTCATCGATCCTCTTAACTAAACTGTAATGACCTGAATCTTCATACCACCAAGTCACAAACAACACTGACTGTGCGTTAAACGCCAATTGCAACTGCTGCAGAGATAGGCCTTTCTGAAAATCGACATTAAACTTATATTGCCGTGCCAGCTCAGCCACCCGCTCGGGCAAAGTGTATCCAAGCTCTAGCGTCCCAAGCTCTCGGGCAAAGAACAAATCATCGGCATGCTCACCCCGTTTTAAAAAACGGTACATGCTTTCAAAGCACGCGGCTCCGCACGAGTAATCCAAAGTTTGTGTAATCCGAGGAAGTTCGATAGTGTTGCCGGTCATGCTAGAGCCTGTTTATTTTCAGAACGCAAAATAAGATACGTCACTGAAACAAAAATCACCGATAGCCACAAATGACTAGCGCTGACTGATTCTCGAAAAAAAACCGCTTCCATTGGTTGAATTGCAATTGAGGACAGCAACGTCGGAAATTCGGCCATAGTAATATTTGTTAATTCATAGAGCCGCATGGTCGCATAGTAGGCTCCAAACATTCCGATACCGGAAATGATTACAGCCACCAATGAAAGTGAAGACCAGCCAGCTAGCGTCGCTGGCTCGAAGCTTATTTGAGCCAGTCCATATAAAATAATGGCGATCGATGGAGTCAAGACCGTGATGGCTTCATTCTCTTCAGACATACTTTTCTTAATAAAGAAATAACCAAAGCATAAAAGCACCGTACCTACCCCAAGGACAGAAATCCCCAAAATCCAATGAGCCTGGTGCTGAAGACTGAGCGTATAGATCGCAAGAATCACAATCGATAAAAGCGAAAGCAATTTTGTTCGCAGCCGAGAATTCTGCCCAATCAACGACCCTAAAATCACCAGCACAGGAATATCTATATTAGAAAGCACCGCCACGGTCGAAGCAGACAGCCAATTATAACTCATAGAAAAAAACGTCAACGCCAGCCCCGCAACAAACGCACGAACCGCCTGAGTTTTAAAAGATTTAGGAACCAACGCCAGTCTTTGATAAGACGCCCAACCAAAAACAAGTGCCAGGCACACAACCCCACGCGCGACCAAACTCTGCGACAAAGGCACATGTTCATCAGCTAGGAATCGAATCGAAAGACCGGTTATCGAAAGACTGAGTATTAAAATAGAGGCCCAAAAGCCAAACCGCAAATTCATACCGGGGTTTGTAACTGAAAGCCCATTCAAATAAAACTGATGAATATTAATTGAAATCGTTCTGAAAAACTAAACGAATGAACTTTCACCAGCAAATGACAGCGCGCATTTTCGCAATGGTTGCGCGCTGCGTTTTAATTAAACTCGCTCCGCCAACGCGCGAACTTTTTTCGCTACGCCTTCAATCACATAATCCAAAGCCTGCGTGCGAATACGATACTTTGGCCAAACAGCGACGATCTTATAATCCGCATCCCAAGCCCGCGGAATGTACGTCTCGATTTCATTTCGATGAGCATACGCAATAAAATCGGGAAGCAAAGTCCAAGATTGGCTGCACTTCAACGCTTCAATAGCGACATCATAACTATCAAACATGTTGGCGATCTTCGGCTGAATACGCAGCCGTTGAAATGCCGGATGATTTTCACAATTCTCAATCCCTTGTGCTGCAAGTGCCGCGACACAGGGATAACGATCCAGATCCTCAATACGACGATCTTTCAAAAACGGGTGCTTCTTACCAAAACAAATGACAAGCTTTCCTTGATGCAGAACCTCTTGTTCATGATTGGGGCCCGTTTGCGGTGAAAAGCAAATACCTAAATCCACTTCACCAGCACCCACACGTGCAAGGACTTCTCCCGATCGCAAAGAATGCAATGTCGACGTCAATGCCGGATGCTCGGCTTGAATGCCCATCCAAACAGGAACTAGAAATTCTGAACACAAAGTATGAGTTGCTGCCAATCGATAGTGGCCGCGCATCGATGAATGTTCTGATGAGATTTCTTCACGGATTCGCCCCGCTTCAGACAATAGAAATTCAGCGCGGTCTAACAAAAGTTTGCCATGTTGAGTGAGCTTGATTTGGCGACCTTGTTTTTCAAATAAAACGCGACCGAATTCTTCTTCTAAAGCCGAGATACTGTGGCTGATAGCGCTCGGAGAGATATTCAAAAATCGGGCGGCTTGCCCGATGTGCTGACGACGGGCTGTTTCTACAAAATATTGAAGCTGATCAAATTTCATCCGATCCTCCGATAACAGCGTTTTACCAATCATTCTGAATTTTTCAACGAAATTTATGAAAATTGATCATTTTTATTCATCTAAATTTTAGAGTAGGTTGCCTTTCAAGTTAAGGAGAGTTCTTATGAACATCACATCTATCGATCAAGCCCAATATAAAAACGCCTACGGCATTTTATGCCATTCCTTACCTAAAATGGGCAGCAGAGATGCATTAAACCCTACCTTTTGCCATGTTGAAGTGGGCGGAAAAACTACACGACACAATCACTTTGAACCTGAGAATTTTTTCATTATCCAAGGCCAAGGCGAAATGACGATTGGTGAAAAAACTAGAGTAGTTAAGGCCGGCGATCTGGTTCAGATCCCACCGTTTAGCTCGCACACTCTCAAGAACATCGGTGAATCCATTCTACAATTTCTGTCTATATATACAGAAGACTACACAGTGCCAGCGCTTCCCACTGAGGTTGTGATCACGGCGGCACCGCCGACGCCAAATGGCCCTCTTCACTTGGGCCATATCGGTGGACCGTACCTAGCCGTCGATATTTTATCGCGGTATCTAGGTTCAAAATCCGTGAATGTTGTCACTCACAGCGGAACTGATGATCATCAAAATTATGTGGGCGAAAAAGCACGTTCCCTGCAATTAGGAAAACTTGAGTTTCGCTCGCACTGCCGCGCACGTATTCAACGCGGTTTTAGAAATATGGATATACACTTTGATGAATTCATTGAGCCGAGCCAAGACCATGACTATCAAAATAAAATTAAAACCTTCTTCCGCAGAGCCGTGGACGCAAACATTATTCAGCTAGAACCCATCTCGATGCCTCATTGTGATCATTGCGAATTAACTTTAGTTGATGTTCATGCCGATGGCGCATGCCCGCATTGCGCGTCGTCCAGCCGCGGAGGCTGCGAAACATGCGGCATCGTCGTGCCGGCCTATGAATTACACAGCGTGCATTGCGGTCGTTGCGGTCAACCCGCGAGCTCCGTCATAAAATCCGTTTACACATTTGATTTGAAATCGCATTTACCGTTAATCGTAGATGACCTAGCGAAATTAAAATTATCTCCACGACTTCAACAGTTAGTGAAACAAATACAAATACAAGTTCAACCCTCAATGAAAATCCTTGTAGCGTACGCAACCGAAAATGATTTTGGCATTCAAGTCGATGGCCGTAATCTTCATGTATGGTTTGAAATGGCGGCGCACTATGAATCTTTTGCATCGAGCGAGAAATTCTGGATCCATAGCTTTGGTTTCGACAATAGTTTTTATTATCTATTGTACATCCCCGCTTTGCTAAAAGCACTCAATCCAAAAACTAAATTGCCAGATGCGGTTGTTACAAATGAATTTCTTCTTTTGGATGGAGCCAAATTTTCCACAAGCCGTGGTCACGCTATTTGGGCAGACGAGTTCACTGGCAACAGTGAACATTTACGCCTCTACCTCAGCGAGATCCGTCCCGCACAGCAGACTTCGAATTTTGAAATGGATGCGTTCAATGCCTTTTCAACGGAATTGAAAATGTCTCTCGCTAAAATACTAGATCGCGCGGCCGACATCGCCACAGTAAAACCATTTGAAACGTCTGCCGACAATTCAGTTGTTATTCAAAGTCAGCGATTTTTAAAAGATTTGGAAATGAACTTAGTTCCACAGAACTTTGATCCTCGCCAAGCGAGCCGTTTGATTCTGAATTTTATCGATACAACAACGCAAGGATTAGGAAATATGCAGAATGATAAACTCCGCATTGAAGCTTTAGCTACGGCATTGATTCCGTTTATGCCGGAAACAGCGAATCGAATTCAATCCGTTCTATCTTTATCCACTTACCAAGCACCCCATGCGGAGGCCCTATGAAAAATCTTGAATTCGATCACGCTATTATCGGTGCTGGCTGCATCGGCAGTAGCATCGCGTATGAACTGACTCGACGAGGTTTCAGAAACAATGTTATCATCGATAACGGTCGAAAAACAGTCAGCGCCACTGCTAGCTCTGGTGGCATGCTGCGTATTTTTCACGAAAACATAGAACACGTGGACCTAGCACTCGGCAACTTTGCACTTTTGAAAAAATACCAAGACCGACATATCATTAATGAAAAACAAGAGCCGAATGGGCATTTATATTTCTTTAACTCGCGTCGATACCCGCAGTACGCTGCAAATTTTCAAAAAATGGACTCGGCTGGTTATGCGTTCGAGATCCTAACACCAACAACAGGACGAGCCAAGTTTCCGCAATTCAATTGGGCTGATAACGAATGGGCGGTTTACGAGCCACTAGGGGCTCATTTATCTCCGACTCAGTTTGCCGATGATTTACTCTCAACCAGTCAAAAATCTGGAATGTCTGTTGTTGACGATTTTGAAGTCGATCGCATTTGTCATTTTCGCGGTCATTACAAAATATTTTCGCAAAAATCCAGCATCGTTGCAAAAACAGTAATCCTTGCCGGCGGTGCGCGCCTATTGCCTCACTTAAACGATCTCGGCATCGGTAATTCGTTAAGTTCTCAAAAACTAACGACGTACCACCTACTGAAGAAAAACGCGCAGCTGGTGCTACCTAGTTATTTTGATCGCGAAACATTGGACTTTGCACGGCTTGGTCCGGGTGAAACGGTCATTTTATCTGACCCCCAGTCGACTCGATTAAAAGTAAAAATATGGACTGGTCAACCTACAGAAGTCACTGCCAACGACTGCTACTCACCTAACCGTTTAGGTTTTGCTGGCTACTTGATGGGTCAACCTCGAATGATGTTGGCCACCGGCTGGGGCGGCACCGCATTTAAATTTTCACTCGAAATCAGTCAGCGCATTGGCCGCGCTTTAGAATCCGGTCACAATGAAAGGAGTCTATTACATGCTTAAATCTCTACGAAAAACACTCGTTGTTATTGGTGCGGGCCCTAAAGGGATTGCCACAGCTGTAAAAGCAAAAGTTTTAGAAGAATTTGGTTTGCCTGTGGATCGCGTTATTCTGATCGAGCGACATAATGTAGCGGCCAACTGGTCAGGTGAGTTCGGTTATACTAATGGTGAAATGAAATTAGGTACCTCGCCTGAAAAAGATGTCGTGTTTCCCTTAGAAACGGACATCAATGATAAACATTTAAACCAAAGAATTAAACAACGTTTGCTTCAGTTCACTTGGATGTCGTTCCTGGTTCAGACCGGACGATTTTCTGATTGGGTGGATCGCGGTCGTCCCGCGCCTTGCCATTTGTTTTGGACTGATTACTTGCGCTGGGTGTCCGCACAACTAGAACCGCAAGTTTCAATTATTTCTGCCGAAGTCACAGCGATTGGCTTGAACGCCTCTCGATCCAGTTGGGAACTAAATTTGAAAAATACAGACGGAGAACCGTATGTCTACACCTTAGAAGCCGACCGCCTGATGTTAACAGGGCCGGGGAAAACGCGAATGGATTTTTTAAAGAATGGAAAGATTCCAAATCATGCGTACGATCTGGAATCTTTCTGGGCTGCTATTAAAAATAAAAAATTTGAGGCTAAAGGCCGCATTGCAATTATCGGTGCGGGTGAAAACGCGGCGTCAGCTTTGCTTGCCATTTCGCAGTATGCACCTAACTTGCGCGTCGATATCATTTCACCGAAAGGATTTATTTCGACACGTGCCGAAAGCTACTACGAGAATCAAATCTATAGCCAGCCAGAGCGCAATCAATGGACGAATCTAGAACTCAAAGATCGTATTGATTTCATAGAACGTACGGATCTAGGTGTGTTTTCAACACACGCGATGAATATTTTGAATGAGCAACTTCGTCATCAAATTATTCCGGGGCGCGTGGAAAATATTATTGAAAATCCAGATCATCTGTCCTTAGAAATCAGCTATGCAGGCATTAAATCAATGCGTGACTATGATCAAGTGATTCTAGCTAGCGGATTTGATCAAATGTCGACGTTAAAAAAATTCTTAACTGCGGATGCGTTGAAACACTTAGAGCGCGCGCTGGGCGAGCCACTGACTCAATCAAAAATCGCGGCCTCGATTCAGCCGGATCTGTCTGTTGGTGGACTGGCTCCGACTCTGCATCTGCCAATGCTTGCCGGATTAATGCAAGGACCTGGCTTTGCCAACCTGTCTTGTTTAGGTCGCTTGTCTGATCGTATCGTGACATTGCCAACGCTCGAAAAAATGAAAACGACAGGACCAGAGACTCACCGTCTGACATTGATGGATGGTGTTCTATGAGTCAGTCGATTTCATTTGCTTTAGATGATGCCAATCACGAAATCGAAAACCTGCGCAAACAAGAATACGCTATGGCCAGCGGTTACACTTTGGATTTAGAAACTTTGCGCTGGAGTACTTCCGATAGTCAAAGCTACGTGATGGTCGCGCGCGATCATCAGCAAATGGTTTCTACGATGCGTGGCGAGTTGATCACAGATCAGACTTTACTTGAAAAAAAGTTAGAATGTCCTTGGGCTTTCCCAAAGCATTTGCAGTGGCCCGCGATTCTGCTCAGTCGTGCAGCGACCAGCAAGTCTCACCAATCCCAAGGACTCAACTTGGTTTTGCGCTACTGGTTTTTAAAAATGGCCCAACATCACGGCATCCCCCTTGTGGTCGGTACGTTTGTCAGTGGATCACCACGACAAAACACCTTGCTCGACATGGGTTATCAGTTTTTCGAAAATACTCTTGGCTGGCAGCAGTCAACATACCGATCACTCAGGCCGGTGATCGTCGTTGTTCTGGATATGACGACTCATGGACAGCACGCGCTGGACTATTGCGAACAGAAACTTGGAAATAAATTAAGTTATACGTTCGAGGGATCTTTTCCCGATTTACGTTATGTGAGGAATTTATGAAAACATTAGGCTCTTACCAATTTGAACAGCTCGAAGGACGATTTCACGAAGCTCAAATGTTGTCCGAGCGCGCACAAATGCGGCTCGATGGATTTCCTGATTTGCTCAAACGCCATGGCTACCCATCAGAAGGACAGGTGCTTGAGATCGGCACAGCTCAGGGCATTCGCGCACGTATTATGGCCGAATTATATCCGAACACTCAGGTGACCGCGATTGATCGCAGTCCAGACTTGTTAAATATAGCTAGCCATCGAATGAATTTAAATTTCAAACAAGCCGATGTTTACGAACTTCCGTTCCCCGATAATCATTTTGATTTTGTTTATGCCCGTCTTGTTTTTATGCATCTACATGATCCCATCAGCGCCTTAAAAAATATTTTGCGGGTATTAAAACCCGGTGGTCGCCTGCTCATTGAAGATGCTGATCGTGACTGTATGTTCTTTGAACCGGCTCCGGCGTCATTCAAAACTTTTTGGACCAAAGTTCAAGACGGCCAGCGAAAACTCGGCGGTGATCCCAATGTCGGTCGCAAGTTAACTCCGTACTTTAAACAGCTTGGTTTTTCGCAAATACAAACAGAAGTGCAACCAATTATCGGTAGCGGTCCTGATATCGAGTTCTTAGTTAAAACACTCATGCCGAGTTTAAATATTTATTTAGACCCTCTGGACCGACCCGACGGAGAGCGTGCGATTGATGATCTTTACAATTTGTCGCAATTGCCAGAAGCCAGCTTTAGTCATTTCTGGTTTGTTGTTAGCGGAGAAAAGCAATGATTCCATCACTCGAAATAAAAATGAAGCCCTTTAACTTTGGTGGTCGAAATGAGCCGCCTCAGCAATTGGGCATTGGTGCTCAAACAACCAACAGCGATATACAAATCGGGCTATGGGAATGCGGCCCCGGAGTACTTGATCTTGAATTCCAGTGGTCTGAAACCGTTTACGTTCTGGAAGGTCGCGCCGAAGTTCAAAATCTAGATACTAGCGAATGCTTTGAAATGACACCGGGAAAAATGCATCTATATGCATCTATTTGAAGCTGGATCCCACTGGCAATGGCGCATCCCATGGCGTTTCAAAAAAGTTTTTACTATTATTGACCGGCCGTCTACGCAGTGATTAAACTCTCTGTTTATGCCAAGCGATACCGTCGAATTTCAATCGATTAGCCTACTACTTGATGAGCCCACTCCACTGAAGGGTCCGAGTATCGCAAGCCTACTACCCACGCAAACACAGTCCTATAGACTATTTGGTCCTTCGAAAAATGCAGAATACGAAGCTACGCATTTATCCTATATGCCCGAAGTCTTTGTTCGTAAACTGTCGGCCTATTCAAAATATGAATTTGTGATTGTGAATCAGCTCTATCGCATGGTGGAAATGATTCGCTACAATTTCAGCAATGGCGCGCAAGTCTCGGCCAAAGAAATACTCAGGATGTCGTTGCATCGTCTAGTGCCTGAAGAATTTCTGCCGCAGTTAAAATCATCACACTGGCACCATGATCAAGTTCCGATGCGACCTTGGGCACTGACTCAAACTGAATCCGGTCCTGAAGTCAGACCGACTGAAGAAATCATGCAGTCGCTGCTGAACAGAATTGTAACCGGCCACAGACAAAAACGCTTAAAAGTACTTCTTCAAACTCACAGTCAATCAACGAAAAGCATGGTTCTTCAAACGATTGAATTAGACGTCGGAAATGAACTGGATTGGCGCGTAGATTTTGAAGACCGCAAACGGTTCAAAACTGAGTTCAAAATCGTGTCGTCTCGAAATCGTCGATTTTATTTTTATGATTCCTACGCGTTTGAACCCGAGAACGCGATCGTTGTCGTACATCCGTCGTTAAGATTACCGGCGATTCTCATACGGTGGATGCGCAGCGAAGCCTGACGGAAGTTCGCTTTTCTGATAACGGCCATTTTTTTATTCAACATGAAGCCCGCGTTCCCGGGCAGAAAAATATTTCGAGGCAAGGCTGGTCTGCGCGGTCGGCTCATTACTTAATGTGCCTATCGCAAGGTCTACCCTACGCTTTAGAAACGCAAGCGCGTGACATAGCCAGCACCGATTCATTCCAACGTGATTGGGATTTGGCATTGCTAAAACATCTAGGGATATTGCAATACATCTTTCTGGAAACACTTTCGGTTCATTTTGAAAAGACTTTGATTGATGGAACTCCGGTAGCGGGAGATGCTGTATTCCCTGCCATTCAGAATAGAGTGAAATTATTGCTCGTTAGCACAACAGAAACGACTGAAACAGCAACCCTCGCTGATTTTGTTTCTAGATCGGTCTTGGCCTGCTTTGATCGTTTCGTTGATCAAACTCAAGTGGACGTTACACAGTGCGAATCTTTTTATTCCGAGTCAGGCGAAGTTATCATGGATGGCGTTCTACAACGCGAGTTCCGCCTGATCTATGAACTTCTAAAGCGCCTGGCCCTGACAACACAAGGAAGTTGCTTTAAAAAAGTACGTGCGCCGTTCTTAAGTAAAATTTCCGCCACCACCTTTGAAACCGAATCAGCCATCAGCCAAGCTAAGTTTTATTTTCCCGAAGCATCACTGGGCGGCGCACTTGAGATCATTCAAAGCCTAGTTCCACATGGTTTTAAAATATTTTTAAATGATCAACCCATTCAAGAATTATCCGATTCAGATCTAGATATAAAATTTAATATCGCTGATCGTATGGACCAATCGCAAATCAATTGGTTTGAACTCAGTCCAAAGTTTTTCTTAATGGGCCAAGAGATTGAACCGAGCAATATATTACGTCTTGGTACCGGCGGCGTCATAGAATATGAAAACAAACTCTACTTAGTTCCACAGAAACAAATTCCTTCGCTTCGCCTTTTAGAAGACTTCTGGAAGAAACTTCAGAAAAGTAAAGTTGAATCTAGTCGACGTGGACGTGATACTTACTACCAGCTACCACGCAGCCAAACTTTGTTTTTATTAGCACTTAGAAAAGCTGGTATTCCATTTCAAGGTGATACCGAATGGATCAAGCTGTGCGAGTTTTATGACCGACTAGGTGAAACGACTCGCGCTCTAGAACTGCCATTATCCATTAAAGCCGATTTGAAAATTTATCAAAAAGCGGGTGTTCAGTGGCTGCAGGATTTGTATCGATTGAAATTAGGTGCGTTGCTTGCTGATGATATGGGTTTAGGAAAAACACTACAAACTTTAAGCTTCCTTGAAGACCTGCGCGTAAAAAAAGAAATGGGAACGGTTCTGGTCGTGGTACCTTCTTCTTTGGTATTTAATTGGCGCAACGAAATAGAAAAATTCACTCCAGAAATTCCGGTGGTAATATTTAGCAATGACACGCGGGAAAACATCGCCGCGCTGGTCGCTGGTAAAAAAGAAAAGCTGGTGCTAATCACCTACGGCATGATGCTGGAACATAGTGAGGTCATCAGTCGAAGCACTTGGAATATTATTGTTTTCGACGAAGCTCAAAATATTAAAAATATAAATTCTAAACGAACATCCGCGGCAAGGGCCTTGAAAGCCAGATTTAAAATCGCTTTGACAGGCACGCCTATGGAAAATCACTTTGGTGAGTTTTACTCATTAATCGATTTACTGGTCCCCGGAAGTCTTGGTCCATTGGAAGATTTCCGTCGTGGCTATGTCAACAGCCCTGTT
>NCGL01000101.1 GCA_002256935.1 Bdellovibrio sp. 28-41-41 | reverse complement strand
TTACGGCGTTAAGAGCTTTGAAATGTATAGACTCAGATACCTAAATGCTTGTGCTTAAATGATTTTTTGAAATTGTCCACCATGGACCGTGTAGAACCATACTTGTTCGTATATTCAAATCAAATATAAGGGTAATAGAAAATGGTGGAGGCGCCGGGAATTGAACCCGGGTCCGCAAGAGTTCCACGAAAAGGCGCTACATACTTAGCCTTTGTTTTTAGTTAGGCTATCGGACTTCCAAAGACAAAATTCCAATAGTCACCCCCGCAGTTTATTTAGGTCGATGCCCTGTAGAGAACAACATTCAACCGGTACGACATTAATAACAGATCTTCAGCTCAACATCGTCGATTCAACTGGGATCCGTGACAGAACTAAGCTGCCATTGCAACGTTTTCGTTAGCAAATAAAGTTTTGCACCTTTTTAACGAGGTCCCTGTGCGCCCCGGTATGCTCCCTTTGCTTCACTTCCCACGTCGAAGCCATGTCGCCCCCACTTGAAAGTCATAAAACAAATTCACTTTTGATTCTAATCCAATTCCTGCGAGTTTACAAATTTAATAAGGGGTTCCGTCTTTTCTTGTGAAAACCCACGATCGATCGCCCACTTCCAAATACCACGTGTCTTTGCCAGATCGATTCTGTAACTGGTGAGCCTCGCCTCCCGCAGCAAATCCCGAGCACATGCCGGCGGTCAGCACGGCCTCTACACCACTTTCCGTAACCAGCGTCAGTTCGCCCTCAACAACGAAAACAAATTCATCTTGAGTTTTATGTTTATGCATCAACGCTGATTTCGCGTTTGGTTTTAAGTGAGTCAGATTCACGCCGAAATTTTTTAAACCAAATATTTCGCCCAGTTGACGTTTTTCTCGCCCTTCCATCAGCACGGCAAATGGTGCTGGGTAATTGGAAGGTTTAGCTCTAGTCGCCACGTCTTTTGATTTAACCGCGATCGGTTTAGAATTTTTATTTGTCATTCGCTTGCTAGGCGTAAAAAAGAAAAAACCGAGTGGGGGGACACTCGGTTTTATTGGGGGGAGAAGCAACCGTCTTTGGGGGAAAGACTTTGTGGCTGCTTCTGTCTTTATAGTATTGCAATGGCCAAACCAACTTGCTCGTCCAGGTTCGCCAATAGATGCAAATAAATCGAAGATGCCAATCAAGGAACACTTCGCGCGCAAAACCTGCCTTTAAATTTTACGTTCCAAATCGAGGCGCCTTACGCTGATACACAACCACGACCTATACCGCTTGTCCGTTGATATCCTGTGCGTGCTCGCATATCATCTTTAACGATGACATCGATCTTGCCGGCACCTTTAAAAATTCAAGATCTGGCTATTGTGGATGATCCCAACAAATTAATATGGGAATTCACCTTGCGTTGCCAAACCAAGAAATCTTTGTTGCTGACCACAGAGCTGATCCTGATTCAACGTAGTCCCATGGATTCTGACCGCATCACTTTTGAATCCAAAGACATTAAAATTTTTAAAGAAAAAATCGAACTCAAACCCGGCACCGAGAAATTTAGTCGCGAAATTTCATTCGAAGAACTGAAACCTCTATTTCAATCCACCATCACTGAATTAACCAAAGGTCGCAAATCGAGCTTTCCTTTTTGGCGATTAAAATTGAAATTTATAGATTCGAATAAAGCCGAAACGTTTGGTCTGACGTTTAAAGGGGCGCCCGAAAATTGGTTTTGGAGCATCGAGCATTAATTCCCCATTTTAAGTCAGTAAATCGATACGAAATCGGCTTGAAAAAAACATTACAACCTATGTGAACTCGTCCCTAAATTTAAGCTTAAAGTTTATAAATGTTTGCGTCATGGATTAGCAAATATTATGTCAAATGCTATTTTTTCTAATTTATGCAGGCCAAAGTTGTCCAAAAAAACCCGAAAAACAAGGAGTTATCAACGCTGCCCACAGGTTTATCCACATCCTGGACCGCAAATGTAAGAAAATCTGAAATCTGTTTAAGAAATAAAAACAGCATAACTTTTGAACAAAAATGGCCACGCAAGTAAAATTTTAGTAAAAATATTACTTACTTAGCGCAATTGCTCTGATTTAGAAAAAAAATGGAAAATAAAAATGACCTAGATTCAAGTCCAGAAATCTTCATAATGGGGAAAAAAGGTCTAAAGCGAGTCACTTCAATAAAAAAAGCGAGCTTTTTAGAGCTCGCTTTCAAAATTAAACTAGTATGGATGAATGGATTAAAGCTGCCCCTCAGTCTCGAACAAATTAGCTGCCTTCATCGCTTCTTCAGCTAAATCTTGAACCGATTTCTTTACCGGCGCTGCTGCTAGATCTGCATTTAACATCTTCCCTGCAGTTAGGGCTTCTGATTTTGCTACATCAGTGACTGGGAACAACTGGATATTGATTTGATAAATACGCTCGCCCTTTTTTTCTTTACGTGCGATCGCATTGTCTTTGTTTAAAGATTTACGTAGCTGACGTAATTTGAATTTAGTTTCTTCAAATTCTTCTTTAGTCAGCGACAACGTTAGTGTACCGAACTCGCGTTCCTGCGGAGCTTCTTGGTATAATGATTCTAAACCGATATACATCAGCTGCATTTGCAATTTACGAACTAATGCTACTGGAATTTCTTCCGCTGAATCCATCAAGTTATGTGCGCGTTTCATTTCACCAGTGATTGGATCTTTTCTGATCTCGCCACTAGAAATCAATGAATTGAGTGCGCTTTCAATTTCTTGATCAGACGCTTTATTGCGCAGAAGCGCTTTTAAGGAATGAACATCAAACACCACACCTTCTTGATCGATCATGGCATAGATAACCCATGCTACCCAGTTAGGAATCTTTTCCCAAATGCGGCGATCGATTTCGCCTGATTTTAATTTTTGATTGATACGAACTTCAGAAAGCTTTTTCAAATACACGTTACGTTCAGTCGTGTCTTCTGCTTGGTTCAATTTTACCAAGTGTAAGAATTCTTCTATTTGTTCTTTATTTAACGAAAGAGCTTTAGCGAATTTTAAAATCATATCGTCCGACAAGTTACGTTGTCCTTCGATAATCATTTTAAGATAATTTGGTGATTTGATATTCGCCGCTGCTGAAAACAGCTGATAGCTGTAAGGGCGAAGATCGTTTTTAGTTAGCTCTTTCTTGTAGTGATAAAAATCCTGCAAGAACAAGCGATAGTCTAAATAATCGGACAAGGCAGGTGGTAAAATACTGTTTTTATCAAGTGCGCTCATCTGTAACCCCCGAGGTCTTTTTGACCTCTCTATTAAAAATCAAAATGCTAACATCTGCTAACATTTACTTTAGAGTTGATACCTTGCGGCTTTGCTGAGCTTGGTGTCAAAATTTCCAAACCGCTAACCCTAATGTCCCCGGATTGTTACTAGAGCAATGAAGATGCCAAAAAAAGAGCCCGAAGCGCACCATTGTGTGCTCGGGCTCGGTAAGAAAACGTGGAATAATTTCAAATATTTCACCGATTTTTTAGAAATCGGTTAGGACAGCTCGCAAATCAGCAACTGATTATAGACTTGCTGACACCGGTACGCGTGTAAATCGTAAAGTTAACGAGTTCACAGAACCCGTAGACGCTGATTTAACAGTCATATCCAGAGTGATTTGACCTTTGGTGTTGTTTTGAACCAGTTTCGCGTTAGAGATTGAGCTCATAAAGCTTAAGTCTTTACCAACGATTTGACCCATCCACATATCAACACCTTTAAATTTAGTCTCTTTATCAACCGAGATCATTGGCGCTGATAAGTTTTTTTTCAATAAAAGGTCAGCTTTGAAGCCTAATACTTGGCTACGTTTACCAGTTACGACAACTTTAAAGCCCGATTTACCGTTTACAACTTCAAATGTGTTCAAATAAGCCGAATCCACTTTGTTGCCCGTTTCAAAATCTAAAGACGAGTTTTTGAAGAACTCAACAAGAGTCGCATATTCATTAGCCTGCTCAACTTTGTCATATTCAAACCAGATGTTAGCTAACGTCTGACGTAATACTGCCGTTGCTTCTGCGCCGTTTTTAACAAACTTAACTAGTAAGTTTGAACAACGATCAGAGGCTCTTACAGTATCTAAACATTCAGCAATTAATTGGATTTCCGAACCAGAACCCGTAGTCGCAACCACAGACATTACTTGCCCTGCAGAATACTGCGTGCGTGCTTTAACTTGCGACAGACCCGCACCTTTAGTTAAGGCGATATCTAGAGTTAACTCACCTTGGCCGTCCACTACATAAGACATATCCCAGATGCTGGCCGCAAGAACTGCGTTTCTATCTTGGTCTACGGCTAATTTCATTTTTTCTTCAGCTAGTAACTGAGTCAGAATGCCGTCACCCGCTGATCCAGAATACTTCATTCCAGATTTTGATCTACCGCCAGTGATAACGATATCTTGAGTTCCAAGAAAGCTATCAGATGAATCGCCTTTTGAAGCGGAAGATCCTTTTTGACCTTGTTCTGCTTTATGTTTGCCTTCATGCCGTCTTGCAGCGCCACCGCGGCCTTCTTTAGATTTTGCTAATTTTGCAGCAGCTAACTTTTCAGCTTCTGCTTTCTTTTTAGCGTCTTCAGAAGAAATAGTCGGAGCCGGAGCTGCCGTTTCTGCTTTTTGAGCTTCTGCTGGCTGCTGAGCTGTTGAGTCTTTTTTAGATCCGCACGCTGTGAAAAACACCAGCGCTAACGAAAATACTAATAATTGTCTTAACTTCATGGTAACCCCCAAGGTTATTTAAATAAAAGTTCGATGCCTGGGATTACAGCAAGGCGTAGGCCAGCTAAAAACTGTGAATCAAGCCTTGTCTTTCTAGTAGAATGAGAAAAAAATACAGATATGTACGCGAATAAAGCAGCACTTATACAATATAACCTAAAATTCCTAACTGTGATCAGCGCGCTAGCGTTGATATCTATATTCTTTATCGATCAGAACCTAACGATGATATTTAAAGAAGATGACTGGAAATGGTTGCTAGCCAGGGAAATCACGCACGTAGGCTTGTTTACGAACTATTTCATCCCGGCCTTCATTGTTTGGGTGGGTGTTGAAATATTCTTGCGTTGGAACAAAACTAAACCACGCGAGCGATTAAAACGCGTCGCCACCCAGTCGGTGTGGTTGATGTACTGTATGCTGTTCTCGGGATTGTGCGTGCACATTTTAAAATTTACGGTTGGTCGTCAGCGCCCAAAAATTTCACCTGATTTTGATCCACATGTGTTTCAACCTTTGACAACGAATTGGGATTTTCACTCGATGCCGTCGGGGCATTCGCAGGTTCTATTTACAGTCGCCACCTATTTTGCCTATCTGTTTCCCCGATTCAAATATGGCATTTACACTGTAGCTTTTATATTGTCGTTCACACGAGTGATGACTCGTGATCATTTCTACTCGGATGTTTTGATGGGCCTAGCCGTTGGTCATTTATCGACCGTAGTGATGTTATATTGGCTTACGCGACGTAAAGTGCCTTAATTTATGCATTTTTAACAGCGACTTTTTACGGCGAAGTGTTTACAAAGTAAACTTAAAAAGCTCTAGCCCTATTGAAATTTGATCCCTACTTGCGATACACCAGAAGTATGGATATCGAAAAAGAACACTTACAATCATCCGCTGAGTTTATCAAAACACGGCTTCAGAATTTGAAAACGGAGCGCCCGCATTTTTCAATTCGTAATGAATGTTTAAAACTGCGCAAGGTTTCGCCAACACTTGTAAGCCTTATGTTGCAAGGTAAACGAAAAGTTTCTTTAGATCGCGTGGACGAGTTATCTATATTGCTAAAATTATCACCTAGTGAAAAACAAGCCTTCAAAAATCTTGTCGAATCAGAAATGCCGATCAGTCGTAATCCACAAAAGAAATCGACTGTCGAAAAAACTCTGCTGAAGGAAATCAAAAAACGAAATGAAGTTTCTGATTCTATCCTGACTAACTTTTTAAACATCTATGTTAAGGATGCATTCCAAATTAAAGAACTGCAGGAACATCCCGAGCTAATCTATAAAAAACTGGCGTTCCTAGCTGACGAGAAAAGCATTCGCAAAAGTATTCACTTCTTATTACGCGAAGGCTATTTGCGAAAAACTCTGGATAATAAAATCGTGTTAGACCAGCCACTGTCGGTGAAAGAACCAAAAGAGGCGCATCTGTTAGTGCGACGCTTTCACAAGAAAGCATTGAAACTGGCTGCGGTGGGACTAGATCTTGTTCCCACAGATAAACGGATCGCTAACACGTTTATAGTTCCCCTAGATCAAACGACGTATTTTGAGCTTCAAGACATGATCAGAAGTTTTGCTGATCAATTAAAAGAATTCTGTGAAACCCGCGCCCTTCAAGGCGAAAACCTGTATCAACTGACTCTGAACCTGACCCCGACTGGAGATTTAAAATGAAACGGATTTTATTAACGATGCTGTTTACAAGTTCCGCCGTGCTGGCATCCACATTTATAGGTAACGGTGGCCAGACCGGTGACGTTGAACTTGCGGTCAGTTTAAAACAAGTGCGCGCCGCAGTTGAGCGCATTGAAATGTTAAAACAGGAACAGCCTGAAAAACGTTACTGCGTTTGCCCAGAAAACTATGCGGACCACGCGTTGTGCGAGATCATCAATAAATTGAATGAAGATCAGCTGAAGTACTGCGATCGATTTGTAGTGATTCAATTGCAAAAACTGGCGCGTGCTTCGCAAACGACGCAGTTTGAGTGGGTTCAATCTACGATGGTGAATCAAAACAAAATCGGTGAACGTGTTGTCGATGCAGTTGCACAGAAAGATAAAAAACTAATTTATATCGATCAAGAGAAGTTTGTTGATCTGACTCAATCTAAAAGGATGTTTTTACTAACCCACGAACTTTTCCACATGGACACGTTTGATGGAAAGAACCTAGATGACGAAGATCCAATTGGTCCATTTAAATATCAGTACGGCGTTCGTGATTTGTTAAACGCAGCGGCCGCGGGTATTACGCTAACATCGATTGATGAAACTGTTTTCCAGGACTACACAAAATATCTAAGCCAATCACGCTCTACAAAGCGTCACTGGTTTAGCGTAATGACGCCATCGACATCATTGCAGGATTCAATCAAAACTCGCTTTGATACCGAGATGTCACGTGGATCGCGCTTTTCATATCAGTATCAATTCCCGAATTTGTTTAATTTTGGTTTAACGCTGCACTTGCAATCTCAAGGTGGTGATAAATCGATTTTCACATCGACAAAGATTAAACAGAAACAAAACATCACGGCTGTTGGCGCTACGTATAGATATTTTATTTTTAATACGATGGATCCATTCAGCCACTTTTGGAATACCTTTGTTCAATTCGAAGTTTTAACAGAACGCTTAGATGCAAATTTTGATATGTCTGATGGATATTCCAATGCGCAGTCGTCCGCATCTTCTACAAATCTTGCTGGACGTATTAGTTTGTATTTCCCCATGAAGCATGACTTTTGGATCAACACCGGTGTGCATTTTAGCGATCATAAAGTTAGCTTCCCCGAATTCGATTATAATTTAACGTCAAATAGCCCGACATTTTTCCTAGGAGTCGCATATGGCTTATAGTACAACACAGAAACTTCTTTTAGCCGTAGCCACACTTGCGGTTTATACAGCCTGCCAACCCGGCGACGCCAGCATGGTGCCAGATTACAAAGCGGAAAACGTGATCGGTATTCCGCTGAGCAAGAATTCAAAGTTGCAATCATCAACAGACGAAGATTCGGACAAAGTCGTTATCTTTGATAAAACGATTCGCAAGATTCATCATTTTGATCTAGTGACATCAAAGCATCTGGGATTGTTTGATGTCGAACAACCGGAAGAAGATCACTATCTGATTTACAGCAGTGGATCTGATTATTTTATTGATATGAGCCGTCGTCATGTTTCTGTTCAAAAGCTAAATGGCCAACAAACAAATACATCGGTGAAATTCGTAGGGACTCCGATTAGCGCCAGCTACGATGGTAAACAAGGCTACCTAGTTGTTTATGATAGTCAGCAATCAGTCATTATTTTTAAACTGGATTCTAGTGGAAAAATGATAAAGCAATTTGTCTCGGGCCCAGTGGTAGACACATTAGGAACGATTCAAGCCGGCGATATCGCCGGTAACGGTAAATTAGTATTATCTATCCGCGGAAATTCAGATCCAACGACAGGAACGATCACGGACTATATTGTCGCTGTGGATATTGAAAAAACTATTGCAGATACAAATACTCAAAACGCTTTAGTTTTTGATCCCGCTGATAAAACAGCAATGACGTTAACTGAAATGAGCTGGGTAGCCCCAGTTCCGGGCTCTCCGAATTTAGTTATGATTCGCTCGAGCGGAAAAATTAATTTAATGGATCTAACAACAAAAGCGATATCGTCCCTCCCTACAGACGACTGGGTTGTCGAGAAGTATTCAAAAATTAAAGATCCACATATTATTTTTAGAAAGAACTATGATTTCTATGCCACCGTAAATGGTAACGTAGAACGCCGAATGTTTTATGTGGATGGCGGCGTTTTAAAAACGAAAGTTCAAACAAAGAACTTCAATTATATTTTAAATTCGCACCTGGATATCAAAAAGGACCAATGGAATGTAACAAAAGCCAACGTAGTGAAAGAATACGATCTATACAACGCATACAATAACGATTTCTTTCAAGGCCGATCATTCACTCGCATCAGACTGAATGATTTATTAAGTGTTATTGATACACCCATCGATGACAAGGCCACTGTTGAAATCGCCGGTGATTATATATTCTCGCTGTTCCCGTCAGACATGGGCAAGGCCACCACTACGGATATCGAGTCTAGTAAAACAAAATCGATCACTAATTTTAACATTAAATATATGAAATAATTTTGTTGTTACAATCTGGACTTTCGCATTCTGATGGAATCAAACTATCATTATAGAAAGTCCATTTTTTTTCAGGGCGCCCAGCCAGGGTGCGCATTGCCACAGCGGTGTCGGTTTTTAGGACACCTGTCAGAAATGGATCAATTTCAGCTGCGCCAAATCGATTTAATGGCTTTTTAACGGAATGAACTAGGTATCAAGTTCGCAACTATAACGACTCAAGGAATGAGGTTATTTTATGAAGACGATTTTATTTATTACCGCAATGATGGCAACTAGCATACCGGCCCTGGCGTGCATTAGCGAAGCTCAAGTCACACGCGTGATTAAGACTGTTAAATTAAATCCTGATAAAAAATCCTGCAAAGCCTTTATTGATCTAAGCCTAGAATCTAAAAAAGGTTCGTTCTATAGTACTTTTTCTGACGAAGAAATCAAAAACTCGAAAGAGCCTTTGTGCAAATTAGAACTCAATGAAATTGCTAAAAATGGTGTTGAAGTCGGCCTTACTGATGATGGTCGCTGCCGCAAAGATGTCGGTGATGAACTTGACGGTTCCGTCCAAAAGACATCGGATTCTGCCATAATTCTAAAAAATCTATCGATTTAATTTTAACTGTCAGCGGTCCAAAAACTT
>NCGL01000100.1 GCA_002256935.1 Bdellovibrio sp. 28-41-41 | reverse complement strand
AAGCCAATTCGCACAGATATGTTGATTCAAACGATTAGTCGACATATCAATTAAATATGGGCGCAAATCATTCTCATAAACATGGACATTCACACGGACATTCTCATGGATCTGCCAGCTCGCGCATGGGTATGGCTTTCTTCCTGAACCTTGCCTTTGCCATCATCGAATTGGTGGGCGGACTTTATACCAATAGTTTAGCTATTCTGTCTGATGCCTTCCACGATATGGGCGATGCTTTAGCTATTGCCATGGCCTGGTATTTGGAAAAAAAATCTCGCCAAAGCAGCACTCTAGAATTTTCCTATGGTTATCGCCGCTTAAGTGTTCTGGGTGCGATGATCACAGGATTGATCCTGATGTGTGGATCGGGAATTATTTTAGCTCGAGCGATTCCTAGGCTATTCAACCCCGAACCAACCAATGTCCAAGGTATGCTTCTTTTGGCAGTACTGGGATTGTCGGTAAATGGATTCGCGGCGCTTCGCATGTCTAAAGGAACATCATTAAACGAAAAAATGATCATGTGGCATTTGCTGGAAGATGTGATGGGCTGGATTGCTATTTTTGTCGGCTCGATCGTTATGCTGTTTTATGATTTACCAATCTTGGATCCGATCATGGCTATTGGCATTGCAATCTGGGTTTTATGGAATGTGTTTAATAATTTAAAAACTACCCTTCATGTATTTTTGCAAGCGACCCCAACTGATGTTCAGATTGAAACGGTGACTGCGAAAATAAAACAGACACCACAGGTAAAAAGCGTTCATCACCTGCATTTATGGTCGATGGATGGAGATCATCATATATTAACGACTCATTTGGTTGTTGAAGATACGACGTCTAAAGATGAGGTTCATCAGCTAAAGATCGATTTGAAAAAGACCTTGATGCAAGAGTTTCATATTACCGAAGCCACGATTGAAGTGGAATGGCCGAATCAATCCTGCATCGATCCCATTCACTAATCTGCTATTCTAAATTCCGAATGAATCCTTCAAGAGTTTTTTAGAACTCAGTGAATTCTTTTTTATTCAGGCTTTTAATCAATTGAACTTCGATTGTGTTCACAATGACATGAGCGTCGCATACTAATTTCTCGGCTTTCGCCGTTAGTGAAAAAATATTCATATTCTTTTTCACCAGATTCATTTTAAGCAGGTTTTGCAAGATTCGATTCATCGTCTGAAGTGCTACAAAACACTTACGGGCCAAATATCCGAAAGCCTCCGACGACCAAGGTTTTAAATGGTTTGACGTACTAAATATTGGGCCGTCTAAAAATGCGACAACGATCGAATCTTTGGTTTCGCGCTAAATGGAATCCAATAAAAAAACCCCGGCGTGTTTCCACCCGGGGTTCTTATTGTTTTCGTTTTAATTCGAATACTACCAGATAACGATGCGATCCTTATCCGACAACACCATCGGCTGTCCTGGTTTACAGCTGAACGCCTCTTGGAAGCCCGGCTGATGTTTTACTTGTTCATTGATACGTGCCCAACCTAAAGAATGTGGATCTGTTTTCAATTGTTTTTCTTTGTAACCATCGCGTTTTACTTCACACCATGTTCTAGCGTATGAAACGAAGAATTTTTGTTTGTCTTCTTTCGTTGCTTGCTTGTCTTTAAATGCCGCTTTGTACGCAAAACTTAAGCCCACTAGATCGGCTACGTTTTCACCTAGTGTCAGTTTACCGTTGTGTCCCGCTTTATCAAATTGAGCGACCATGCGCTCGCCGCGTTTTTGGAATTCAGCAAGGTCAGTCATCGACATCCATACTCTAAGGCTGCCTTTATCATCAAAACGTGAACCTTGATCGTCTACGCCGTGACCTAATTCATGACCCATGACTGCGCCCACTGCACCTAAGTTTTCTTCTAATGTGTTTTTGTCATCGAAGAATGGGTATTGCAAAATTCCCATTGGCATTACGAATTTGTTTTCACTTGGCGAGAAGTATGCATTCACCGTTAACGGGCCCATACCCCATGCATCTTTATTTACCGGTTCATACATCTCTTTAATTGTCTTTTTGATCAACGCGACTCTTAACTTTTGTGCATTTTTTATTGGCTCAGTTGCCGAGTATTTTTGAATGGGATTAAAATTCCATTCGCGATCTGTTTGCGGCGCTACAACTTGCAAACGGCAGCTAGTGATTTTCTTTTTAGCTACTTCCTTAGCTTCCTTAGATAACCAGGTGCTGTTGTTGATACCATCTAAGATAGAACCACGGATTTTTTCTGAAATTTCCACAACTTTTTGTTTTGGGAAATTAGGAAACAATCTTTGCATTAGAACTTCATCGACTTCTTTTTCAAATTCATTCATCATTCGCATTGTGCAACGCTCTTGACGAACCGGACGTGAATCTGGCCCACCTAAGTGCTTTTTGTTGAACGCAAATTTCTTAGCAAAGAAATCTGGGTAACCATCATCCATTAAACCAGATGCTGTTCTATATAAATAAATGTCTTTAATAGTATCTAGATTTTTTGGAGTTAGGTATTCGTTGTAAAATTTGAAGCTCTCTGGAATGTTTACCCGTACATTTAACTTCTTAGGCAATTTTTTGAAATAAGCCTCTGCAGCTAAATTGGGATAATCTTTCAAGAATTGAGCTTGAGGAATATCACGTTTTTCGCCCCAACGTTGGCGGCGTTCTGCTGTTTTTGGATAGCGCTGAACAAATTCCGCTTCTAGGTTGTACATGTTCTCTACGCGACCTTTGATATCTTCAGTCGTTAATTTTGGCTCCACTGTTTTAAAGAATTCAGTCAATAGAGCTTTATAATCTGCCACTAATTCTGGTTTTTCATAATAACCATGATCCGGTAAGTTCATGAAACTTACAGCCATGTAGGCATCGTAAATATCTGGGTTTTCAGCATTCGCTGAACTATCAAATACGATGAGGTTAGATTTACCCGCAAAGAAATTCTCTGTATCTAATTTCAAAAAGTCTTTTACGGTTTTAACTTTAGAGATCGCTTTCACGCGGTCAGCTACTGTAGATTTTTCTTCTTTCGCGCCAGCGCCTTCGTTCATGCAGGCTAGGTAAAAGTTTTTAATTTGCATCGCACGCGGAGTTAACTTTTTCTCTTTTTCGATGTTAGAGAAAAATTCTTTTTTCTTGTTCAAGATTCGCTCAAATGAATCACTGAATGAAAATGTATGTGAACTGCGATCGGGACGAAGTTCAAAAGAATTTTCAACATCATTACAAACGTAATCATGAAAATTATCACACGCCGAAACCGTTGAGCTTAAAGGGAAAGTCCTGCGATCAGGAATCGCACTTGATTTTTTGCTCATTGGAAGCGTCTTGGTATCCGTGTTTTGATGTGCAAAAGCTGTTGAAAAAGCTAAAGCAGATAGACTCGCTAACAAAATTGCTTTCATATTTTTTCCTTCTATTTGATATTAGAAAATGACTTTTTTAATGCTAAGGCGATGCGAATTCAATGTCATTAGATTATATCGGTAATGATATCTCGCAAAAAATGATCGCGGTAATTATACGGCAGCGAGTAATGCCCCTCGCCCTCAAACGTTTTAAAACGCACATTCGTGAGTTCGTCCTTCATGAATCGAGACCAAATGGGATGAACGACATCGTCCGCATTTCCATGGTATAAATAATAAGGAACTTTGATATCTTTAACCTCAAATCCCCATGGTTCTAGGTAAAGGCGCATATCAGACAAAAGTCCGTACGGGCCATTTAAGATGGAGAATTTAAAGGTATCAAATAAAAATGGGCCCATTTCTGGATCATCAAAAACTTTTCTGTCATGAGGACTAACGCCTTCAAAATCAGAAGTCAGAATCTGATCGATCTTATCTGCATTTCTATTAAAGAGCTGGTGAACAAAAAATTCCAATGCAGGTCTAGGAAGAAGTTTATTCATAATGTACATTTTCTTTTGCGCCTGATTTAAAAAGCGAAACTTTTTAAATTCCATACGCGCAATTCCATTAATAGAAACCGTCGCTTGAACACGGTCTCCATAAAAATAGGACACAGCCGCAGCGTATGGCCCACCTCCGCTGACGCTCAGGACAGTAAATTTATTGTAACCCAACAGGGTCATCAGTTCGTCAGCGTTTTCAGCAAATCGTTTCAAAGTAAAGTCGGGTTCATGTTCAGAAGTCCCGTAACCTGGTCGGTCCATTGCAATCATGAAAAAATCGTTTTCATAAGCGCTGCCCTTAAGCAGCATTTGACCCTGCTTCCCCGTTCCGGGAAATCCATGGATAAAGAAAATTGGTTTCGATTTGGAACTACCATAAGTATAGTAGTGAACTTTCTTGTTATATTTGGATGTAAAAAAGTGTGATTGCATTTTCATAGGCGTATCCATAACTGTAGACCTAGTAGTTCTTATTTACAAATCGTAAGAATTAGAAACTGTTCCAATAGCCAGATCTGGCTTGATCTCTTAAGAAATCAGCATAATCTTTATTCTATGAATTTAATTGATATTTCTATCAAACGCCCCGTATTCGCCTGGATCTTAATGAGTGCCCTCATCATATTTGGTGCCGTCTGTCTGAACCGAATGGGTGTCAGCCAACTGCCCGATGTCGATTTTCCAATCCTAGATATTTCCGTAAACTACGAAGGCGCCTCGCCCGAATTAATCGAAACAGAAATTCTAGATCCGATCGAACAACGCCTGCTCAGCGTCGAAGGAATTAAAGAGATGAAATCAACCGCGCGCCAAGGAACAGGCAGCGTGCGACTGGAATTCGATATCAATAGAAATATTGATGTCGCTTTGCAGGAAGTTCAATCCAATTTATCTCGACTGGTTCTACCTAAAGAAATTGATCCACCGATTATCAAAAAATCAAATCCTGAAGAAGACCCCATCATGATGTTAGGGGTTTATTCTAGCGACACAAATCTGAATATGATCAAGTGGCTAGATAACTATTTTTTAGACAAAATTCAATTTATTCCTAACGTGGGAGAAGTTTCTATCGCGGGTTTTTCGGTACGAAATCTACGCGTGTGGGTAGATCCCGTAAAGCTGCGCAAAAATGATTTAACTATTGTTGACGTTTTAGAGGCGATTTCTAGTCAGCATATCGAATCGGCGGCGGGCCAATTTGTCCACATGTCTCAAGAGCTTCGTGTTAAGTGGCAAGGTGAGCTTTTAAACATAAAAGAATTTGGCGACATTCGAATATTAAAGCGCGGTGGTCAAACAGTTCAACCAAATGCCGCTCTTAAAATTAAAGACGTCGCGACCGTTGAAGAAGGCCTCAGCGACATTCGTCGTCTAGCACGTATCAATGGCAAGGATGCTATTTTCGTCAGCGTAAAAAAACAACGTGGAACGAACGAAGTGACTTTGGCTGAATCTGTTCGGAAAAAGTTAGAGACGATGAAACCTCAGTTTCCCGATGGCTACACCGCCCAGGTCAATATTGACTTTACATTGCCAACAAAATCTACTGTGTTTTCGACGCTCGAAAAACTTCTTGTGGCCGGTATAATCACAATTGTTATTTGTTTTCTTTTTTTGGGTAGTGTTCAGTACGCAGTAAATATTTTGTTCTCGATCCCGACCTCCATCTTGGGCGCGTTTATCATTTTATATTTTTCTAAAATGACATTAAATTTATTTACATTATTGGCACTAACACTTGCCATCTCTATCGTCGTGGATGATGCCATTATGCTTCTCGAGAATATCGTGCGGCATTTTAGGATGGGGAAAAGCCCTGCGAAAGCGGCATCGGATGGATCTAAAGAAATTTTGCCTTCAGCGATTGCGGCTTCATTATCAGTCATCGCCATATTCCTTCCTGTTATTTTCATGGACGGAATCTGGGGTAAGTTTTTCTATCAATTTGGCGTGACAATGTCAGCAGCCATCCTATTGTCATTGCTTGAAGCTGTAACGATTACGCCCATGCGTGCCGCTGCCTTCCTTTCAGCGGGTCAAAAAATTTCCCGATTCGAAAGATATGTGGACGAAGTTTCCGAAAGAGCTGCTCATGGTTACCAAAAACTTCTAGTGTTTTGTTTAAAATATCCAAAATCAATCGTATTTGCTTCGTTGCTGGTATTTACAATTTCATTAAAATTAATTCCTTCAGTTAAAAAAGAGCTTCTTCCGCCTCAAGATCAAAATATTATCTTGTTAACGGCAATGACGACTCCGGGAAGTTCGTTAGATTCTACTCAACAAAAGTCGTTCGAGATCGAAGAGATCGTTAAAAAACGTGAAGAGATCGCGGGTTACCTGGTCAGCGTGGGCCTAGGTGGAATGAGCCCTACTGTGAACAATATCTATATTCCTATTTATTTAAAACCAAAGGAAGACAGAAAACTGTCCCACTTAAAAATTATGGATGAGCTTCGCGAAAGCTTTAAATCTATTAAAGGAGTCCGGATTCAAATGCGTGATATCTCGGCCCGCGGGATTACATCTGGTCGATCTTTTCCAGTTGCGTTCAATTTGCGTGGACCAGATTTGATGGTGCTAAAAGAAAAAGCCGATGTCATCATGAAGAAATTAACAGAAATGCAAATCGCCCAGGATTTGGATACAGATTTTAAACTAGGTTTACCCGAACTAAAAATCACTCCTAAATCACAAGGTGAATTGTACAACTTGGGTTTAACGAAAGAGACGATCAGTACAACACTGGCGGCATCCGTCGGCGGCGTTCGTCAAGGTCGTTACACGGCCGATGGTAAACGCTACGATATTCGCGTGAAAATTCCTGATACGACGATTAATTCCGAGGAAGAAATTGGTTCGCTGGGTGTTCGTAATATTGTTGGAAATATTATGTCGCTTTCAAGCGCTGTGAATATGGAAAAAATCGGCTCGATGCAAACGATCACTCGTATCAATCGCCAGCGAACGGTTTCAGTGTTTGGCTCATTGATGCCAGGGGCTTCACAAAGTGATATTCTGAAAAAAGCACAAGAAATTGCAGAAGCCGAACTGCCTGATGGATACAGCTTTGCTCTGGAAGGTGCCGCATCGGGCTTAAACGAAGCCTTCACGACGCTAACCTCGGCGCTCATGATCGGTATCATGGTTGCTTACATGATTTTAGCAATCCAATTTAATTCGTTCATTCATCCCGTTGTCATCTTGATCGCACTACCATTTAGTATCACGGGTGCTTTCCTTGCCCTATACCTGGCGGGCGCTTCGTTGAACTTATTTAGCTTTATCGGGATTATCGTTCTGATGGGTATCGCAAAGAAGAATTCGATCTTACTGGTCGAATTCACCAATCAGATGCGTGAAAAATATGGTCTGAAAAAAGACTATACGAACAGTAAAGATCGTGCGCTCATTGAAAAATCACTACTTGAAGCGTGTCCGATTCGCCTTCGTCCAATTTTGATGACATCAGTGGCGACGGTGTGCGCAGCCCTTCCGTTAGTGTTAGGTAATGCGATGGGATCAGAGACTCGTTTGCCAATGGGTCTAACAATTATCGGTGGTAGTATCGTATCCACTATCTTTACATTATTTGTGGTGCCGGCGCTGTACCTGATGATGAGTCGCTTAGAATCAGCGAAACCTTTAGAAGAAGATATACTGCACCACTAGTGGTGCAGTATAAATTTAACAATCTCAATTGGGGTTGAGCTTAAAACAATTAATTTGCTATAACACTTAGTTACCACTGCGTTTTTTACGACGATCTTGGCGATTCTCTTTACGAGCTTCTCGTCTATCTTTACGGTTATCTTTGCGCATGTTGCGGCGATCTTTGCGGTTGTCCTGACGATCTTCGCGTCTAACTTGGCGCGCTTCTTGGTCAGCTAAAGTCACTGATGAATAAGTCATTGGAAGAACAAAGCTAAATACGATAAGGGCCGATAAAAGATTTTTCATGGAAAACTCCTTGTTGGATACGCTTGCTAATAGATATACAAACGAACCCGCCGAAAGTTACAGAGATAAATAACTTAATTTACCCCTGTCTCAGAATGAGATTAGCTGAGTTCTACGATACGATTAAATACTAAAGCGCCTGGTTTTGAATCCACGCTATCCAGGCAAAAATAGCCCGTACGCTCGAATTGGTATTTCTTCTGAACGTCGGCGTCTTTTAAGCTATGCTCAAGTTTTGCCGTTTTCAAAACCGTTAACGAATTTGGATTTAAATTGATTTTAAAGTCCTGACCATCGGGAACGTTCTCTGGATCTGGCACTTTAAACAAGCGACCATACAAACGAACCTCAGCATCGATACTGTGCTTTGCAGATACCCAGTGAATGATACCTTTGATCTTTTTACCTTCTGCCGTTGGCTTGCCATGTAATGTGACGACATCGTAGCTGCATTTTAATTCCACTACTTTGCCAGATGAATCTTTCACAACTCCATCGCAGCGGATAACGTACGCGTTTCTTAAGCGCACTTGTTGTCCTGGAGCCATACGGAAAAAATCCGCACTCGGGGTTTCCATGAAATCTTTACGATCGATATACACTTCGTTCGAGAAATAAAGTGTTCGTTTACCGTACGCTTCATTTTTTGGATGATTAGATACTGACATCTCTTCAGTTTTATCCGCAGGATAATTAGTGATCGTGACTTTGATTGGATCTAGAACAACCATCGCGCGATACGCAATGCGATCTAAATCGTCTTTCACGCAATCCTCAAGGATTTCCACATCGATTAAGCTTTCGGCCTTAGCTACGCCAATGCGTTTAGCAAATGTACGCATCGCTTC
>NCGL01000015.1 GCA_002256935.1 Bdellovibrio sp. 28-41-41 | reverse complement strand
AACGAAGCGAATGTTCGCTAGTATCATAGTCATTGCTTTGCAATTTCTAACAATCGTAGTGATATACTATTCTTATAGGGCGCTCACTATGGACATCCCACTCGACCTGAACCCCTAGTGCCAGGCTACTTTTACGGACGCGTTGCGTCCGTAAAAGTAGCCTGGCACCGAAGATTATCTATAGCCCAATCGCTGCAGTACCGCTGGGATATAAGTCCAATCAATGTAGGTAGCGTAGTTGGCACCCGATTGCCCTTTTGAAACACCGCCGCCATGAATTCCCACAACTTCTAGAGACACGGCATCGACAATCGCAGCACCGCTGCTGCCTGGGTTTGTATCACAATTATGATGAATCGCTTGTGCTGGTAACCCAAAATTTATCGCCCGAGTGATTTCACATGTTCCAGACCACGTTAATGGATTTTTAAAAGGATGCGAAAAGATTGTCACTCGAGTTCCTAGCGGCGGACGTCCCACAGCTCTGATCTTTACAGACGCACGAGGTGGATTGTCGACTCGGAAAAGAGCGTAATCTTTTTGATTGTTTAATTCTAATACTAGCAACTGACGGCAGTTACTCACGCCTGATGGCTGTCGGCCTTCACGAACGTTCCAGAAAACTTGAATACCATCACATGTTGAACGGTAGCGGGCAATTTTACCTGCCTCGAAGCAATGTCCGGCAGAAATGACTAATCCGTTACCGATATGAGTGCCTGTGCAACCCATTGACATCAAACCAACGGATTCGGCGATATCACGATATTTAAACGGAATACTGAGCATATTGGCATCAACCAATTTGGTGTTGTCCATCCCGACAACCTTGCGATTGTTGTTTGTGAGCACGTCGCGAGTCACTTGCGCCAGTGCACTTACAGAAATAAAAAGTGCTACGATAACAGATGTGAATTTCATAGGCCCCCCTAGAAAATTAGATAACTTACCCCCACGAGGTGAGTCCACATCTCTATAAAAGAAAACTTTCCGCTTTGG
The DNA here is from genome assembly GCA_002256935.1 of Bdellovibrio sp. 28-41-41. GTDB lineage: Bacteria > Bdellovibrionota > Bdellovibrionia > Bdellovibrionales > Bdellovibrionaceae > UBA2316. Next base: position 50,293 of record NCGL01000015.1, on the reverse strand, counting down.
TACTGATTTATTTGCTGCCATTTGGTTCGATAGTTCATTCCCCAACGATCTGTGATCTTGTAGCGGGCCTGCAATTCATACTGTTGCGAACCGTAGTTCTGAATATTTTTCGTATCTTTATCGTTAAGGAGCGATATAAGCGAGTACCCCACTCCGACATATAAACCCCAATTATGAGTACTATAAATAGACACCATAAGGTTCATGAAACTAGATGAAAACAATACCTCTTGCCCTACCGGCATTGGGTACGAAGAATCTTTGCTAACCATGGAAAAATTATAGTTTCCGATGCTCATATAACTCGGAAATGGCACTTGATCCACAGGCATAAAAAATACATTCAAAGCAAAACCATATGAATTCGGATTCTTCTGATCAGAAAATCCACCCGTCACCATCGTGGGACCAGTATAGATATCCGCACCAAAAAAGTTCTGCAAACGATAGGTAGACTGAGTAACGTCTGCAGAATCTGTCACCGCAAATGTGATCGCGCTATATAGGAAAACCGAAATCGATAGTAGTTTTAAATTAAACATTTCTTCTATACTCCCCACCGACTTCATACAAAGCCTGAGTCATTTGGTACAAGCTGCAATGGCGAGCAGCCTTCATCAAGGCGGCAAAAATATTCTCGCCACCTAATGCCGTAGTTTTTAGATCACTCAACAATTTATCCGCATCTGATTTGTGATCTAATTTTAATTGAGTCACGCGATTCAGTTGCAATTGTTTCTCGTCATAACTGGCGCGCGCCAATTCAATTTTTGGTGGCACATAGTCCACCTTTAATGTCGCCGGATCAATGAATGTATTCACTCCAATGATTGGCAATGTTCCGTCGTGTTTTAATTTCTCGTAATACAATGACTCATCTTGAATTTTAGAACGCTGATACTGAGTTTCCATCGCGCCCAAAACACCGCCGCGCTCATTAATACGCATGAATTCTTCTAACACAGCTTCTTCTACAAGATCTGTTAACTCATCAATATAGAAACTGCCTTGCAGAGTATTTTCATTCTTCGTATTGCCGAATTCACGATTAATAATCATCTGGATGGCCATCGCACGACGAACAGATTCTTGAGTCGGCGTCGTGATCGCTTCATCATACGCATTGGTATGCAAGCTGTTGCAGTTATCTTGGATCGCAAGCAAAGCTTGTAATGTTGTTCGAATATCATTGAACGCAATTTCTTGCGCATGCAATGATCGTCCGCTGGTTTGAATATGATATTTTAATTTTTGCGAACGATCATTAGCTTTATACAGATCTTTCATCGCAATCGCCCAGATACGACGAGCCACACGACCTAAAACCGTGTACTCTGGATCTAAACCGTTTGAAAAGAAGAAACTTAAGTTGCCGGCAAAATCATCGATGTTCATCCCGCGATTTAAATAGTATTCAACGAATGTGAAACCGTTCGACAATGTAAATGCCAACTGCGAAATCGGGTTCGCACCCGCTTCGGCAATATGGTAGCCAGAGATACTGACCGAGTAGAAATTTTTTACATTTTTCTTAACAAAGTACTCTTGAATGTCGCCCATCATTTTCAATGCAAACTGAATCGAGAAAATACATGTGTTTTGACCTTGATCTTCCTTTAAGATATCGGCCTGAACAGTTCCGCGCACATTTTGCAGAGTCCAGTCCATCAGGTCTAAAGATTCCGCATCGTTTAACTTACGACCCAGTTCTTTTTCTTTCTTCACGACTTGCTGATCAAACGCCGTATTAAAGAAAAACGCCAAGATGATCGGCGCCGGTCCATTAATCGTCATACTCACACTGGTGTTAGGCGAACATAAATCAAACCCGTCATACAGTTTTTTCATGTCTTCGAGTGAACAAATGCTAACGCCGCTCTCGCCGACTTTGCCAAAAATATCTGGACGCAAATCAGGATCTTGTCCATATAGAGTTACAGAATCAAATGCAGTTGACAGACGATGGGCCGTTTCACCTTCGCATAAGAAATGGAAACGTCTGTTTGTCCGTTCCGGTGGGCCTTCACCTGCGAACATACGTTTAGGGTCTTCATCCGCGCGTTTTAACGGAAACACACCAGCTGTATATGGGAATTCGCCAGGTACGTTTTCAAGTTTTAAGAAACGAAAGCGATCGCCCCAGTCACGAAACTTAGGAAACACGACTTTACGAATTTTACTGCCTGATAATGATAATGACGTCAGTGGATTTCTAAATTCTTTATCACGAACCTTAAAGACCATTTGATCGGCTTGATACGTTTTTGTTTTCTCGTCCCAAGATAACAAGTCTTTGCGTTCACTCTCATCCAATTTTTTCAAAACATCGTTTCTGAAATTTTCGATATCGCCCGAATTAATTTTATCTTTCAGAGTCGTTGATCCAATTCGGCTCAGACTTCCGACGATAGCTAAATCGTCCGACAAAACCTGAACGCGTTTTTTATAATTGCGAACAGAATTAGTGATCTCTAGCAAATACTGAGTTCTGTGGCCCGGGATAACAGGCGCACTCGCACCGGCTACTACCGATGCTTTCTGTGCGGCTGTTAAATTCCACTTTGAATCGGCTTGAGGTGTTTTCGCATTCTTAGCTTCAAACGCTTTTGCCTGATCCATCATTTCAAAAAACAACTGATTGACTCCCGCATCATTGAACTGCGCGGCCTGAGTTAAGAACACCGGCACCTGTACGTTATCATCAAACAACTTCCGCGATCGTTTGTACTGCTTCTGAACCGCTTTCTGCGCGTCCAAAGACCCCTTACGATCCGATTTATTAATCGCTATCAAGTGCGCGTAATCGATCATGTCGATTTTCTCTAGTTGCGAAGGCGCACCAAACTCGCTGGTCATTACATACAAAGGAATATCGCACAGATCAGTGATCTGTGAAGACGCCTGACCGATACCGCTCGTTTCTGCGATAATTAAATCAAAGTCTAATTTACGATAGATATCTAAAACATCGATCAATTGTTTTGAAATTTCGACACCCGATCCACGCGTCGCTAGGCTACGCATAAAAATACGATCGCGCGACAACGAATTCATTCGGATACGATCGCCTAATAGCGCGCCACCCGTTTTACGTTTCGATGGATCCACGCAGGCGATAGCAATTTTCAAATTCGGATAAAAGTGCAAGAATCGTAGGGCAATTTCATCAATCAATGACGACTTACCAGCACCACCCGTACCAGTAATACCAATCACGGGAGGCAAGTGACCAGACTTGTTTTTAAAATCGTCTAATTTGTATTGAGCGAGATCGACTTTGTCACCCATCTCGACCGCGTACAGAGCGCGACCAAGTTCAATTTGTGGAATGGGGTCAGAACCAAATGTTTTTTTATAAGCGTCGTTTTTAGGAATACGTTTCGGAGTGATCGAGCGCGGGTCAAAATCACATTCCGTTAGAATCATGTTGATCATGCCTTCAAGACCCATGCGCCTTCCATCTTCGGGATGGAAAATCTGGCTGATACCGTATTTCTCTAATTCAATTTTTTCTTCCCAAACGATAACGCCGCCGCCACCGCCGAAAATTTTAACATGCGACAAACCACAGTCATCTAGAATGTCTTTTAAATATTTGAAGTACTCCATATGCCCGCCCTGATACGAACTGACACACACGCCTTGCGCGCCTTCTTGAATCACGGCTTTAACGACATCTTTCACACTGCGGTTATGGCCCAAGTGAATAACTTCGGCGCCGCCGTCTTGCAAAATACGACGGATGATATTAATCGTGGCGTCGTGACCATCGAACAAGGCCGCTGCAGTTACAACGCGAATAGGATTCTTGTACTTCATTCTGAATTTCCTTTAGTTCTTAGTTCCCTTTAGGTCTTAATTTCCTTTAAACACAGGCTTTCTAGATTCAATAAAGGCCTGAGTGCCTTCACGAACATCGTCACTTTGAAATAGCTTTGAAAAGCTGCTGGCTTCATATTTCAAAGCTTCATCGATATCCATGTCATACACACGGTTCACCGTGTTTTTTGCGCTCGCCACAGCGAGCGGCCCGCGTGTAAAAATCATTTCCATTTTCTTTTTAGCTTCAACCATCATTTCTTCTGACGTTTCGAATACACGACGAACCAAACCTAAACGCATGCCCTCTTCTGCCGAAATCATTTCACCAGAGAATACAAGTTCTCGAGTTGCACGAATTCCAATGGCACGCGCCATGCGTACGGTTCCACCAAATCCTGGGATTAAACCCAAAGACGTTTCTGGCAAACCAAATTTAGCGCTCGATGTGGCGTAGATAAAATCACAAGCCAGTGCCAGTTCACAGCCGCCACCTAAGGCAAACCCGTTAACGGCCGCGATCACAGGAACTTTAAGTAAATTTAATTCTTGAAATACGCGCTGACCTTTTTGTGCGAACACACGCGCTCCGGCTTCATCAAGACTGTTTAATTCTTTGATATCAGCACCGGCTACAAAGGCCTTGGGTCCTTCGCCTGTGATAATCAAACCACGGCAATGTTCAAATTCCATTTCAGAAATCTGGCGCAGGAACTGTCCCATTTCATCAAGCACTTCGCCGTTCAATGCGTTCAGTGCCTTAGGACGATTGATCGTCAATGTCCATAATGTGTTCTCGGTATTTAACTTTATATGATTATATTCATGTCCCATAATTATAGAATCCTCGTCCTGATTTTTTACCTAACCAACCCGCTTCAACATATTTTGTTAAAAGTGGGCACGGGCGGTATTTACTATCTCCTAAACCGTCATGCAACACGTGCATAATAGAAAGGCATGTATCTAAACCAATAAAGTCCGCTAACGTAAGTGGACCCATTGGCTGGTTGGTTCCTAGTTTCATCGCTTGATCGATGCTTTCCACATCGGCGATGCCTTCATGTAACGTGTAGATCGCCTCATTTATCATCGGCATCAAGATACGGTTAACGATAAATCCCGGCATGTCTTTCACTGAAGGGACAAATGTCTTACCTAATTTTTCAGTAAGCTGTCTCATCACATCAAATGTTTCATCTGTCGTTTGTAGTCCGCGAATACCTTCGACTAATTTCATCAAGGGCACCGGATTCATAAAATGCATGCCGGCTACTTTTTGTGGACGTTTCGTTGCCCCTGCTAATTTCGTAATAGAAATTGAGGATGTGTTTGAAAATAAATAAGCTTCAGGTTTGATCAACGCATCGACGTCTTTGAAAATTTTAATTTTCAATTCGATGTTCTCTGTCGCCGCTTCAATAAACACATCTACATTTTTCAAATCGCCCAATTGAGTGGATGTTTTGATTCGCGACAGAGCCGAAATTTTTAAGTCTTCTGTGATGATATTCTTAGAAACCAGTTTTTCTAATGAGCTTGTGACCGTTTTGATGGCTTTCTTAAGAGATTCTTCAGAAATGTCGCACAGAATCACGTCGTAGCCGGTCGCCGCAGCTACCTGAGCGATTCCGTTGCCCATTTGCCCAGCGCCTAAAACGCCGATAGTTTTCAGATTTGAGATTAAATTTTGATTGGTACCCAAGAAAAGCCCCCTACTAAAGGTTAGTTGAAAGGAATAGTTCTAACCAAAGACAAGTTTTACGTCAAAAGGTCTTGTGCCCTTAGGCGCCTCGTTAGAAAATTAAAGCAGGGTATTTCCTAAGGAAAACATTAAAAATGAGCTTGATCAGCCGCGCACTAATTGGGTCATGTTTGGGATCGTTTTTAAGCGCGTCCACGTCCCTAGCATCCCACTTTGAAAAAGGTGCTCCTTTATTCTACAAAACCCCGCATAGCCAATTCGCGTCCGGCCAACTTTCTGAAGACGAACTAGAATCAAAAAAAATCAGAACCGAAGAAACTAACACCTACCAAGTTATTTGGGATAAACGCGATTTCTTTTTCGAGTCGCACGAAATGGCCAAAGACATTCATGTATCTGATTTAATCACATCAAACCGTAGCTATTCTGTTTTAGAAAAGCGAGATAGTAAATCAAAAGAAGCCTTCTACATTTTGAAAGGCGATGTCGTTCGCTTAGTCAGCACTCAATCTGAAGATTGGATAGAAATTGAAAATCTAAAAACGGGCAAACATGGCCTGGCTCGCGCCAGTGACTTTTCTTCGTTCTCCGAAGATGTCGGTCTCGTTCTGACTTACATGTCGACGTTTCTAAAGGAAACAGCCGATGATAACTCGAAAATGATCACGACCGTTCCGCAAGGGACTCGCCTTAAAGTTTTGGAATGGAAAGAAGAAAAAATTCGGGTCACGTACAATGGCCAAACTGGTTTCATTGATTCAGGACATGTGATCTTAAAAGCCGATTTTGCGTCGTGGGTGCTACATAACAAAAATGGCTGGACGGAAGTTAAATATCGCGAGGGCCGCGCCGTTCGCACCAAGCAGAATGATTTACTGAATATCGCAGACATCAAAGCGTTCGTTACCGATAAGAAGCGCGGTTTCAGCTTAGTTCATCGTGACAATGGTCCAAAATTAAAATCAAAATTAGAGATCGTTGATCTTGAACCTAGCCGCTGGGTCATTTCTCGCCTGGCTGAACATGGTGAAGTTTGGTGGAAAAAATTACGTTCCACTCAATCCAACCAAGTAGTAAAAACACTGAGTGAACTAACGACGTCTGGAATTTTTTCTAGCGATATGTCGAATGAATCACCGTCCAGCGGGTTAATTTCGTCTAATGGAATTTACCGCACCGAAAATGGTTCCACGTGGACAAAACTTGATTTCTTCAAAGATGAAAACTGGCCGGTTTGTATTACAAAAAATGTCTGGTACGTGGGTTCATATCGCAGCGTAGATGATGGAAAAACGTTTGAACCATTTATCCGGTGGGATTATTTGTCATACCTAGCTTCAACGGAACTACAACTTAATCCCAAATTCTTTAAAATTCTAAAATTAGAAAGTGCTGACCCAAAAGAAATCAAAGTCTATATGGATCTGGGTTCTAGAAAGGTCACATTCAGCTACAACAGTATCCTCACTACATGGAAACTAGTGCCAGATTCTAGCAAGAAGGTCGCCCAAATCCCCGCTCCGTCTGTTAAAATGTAACTAAAATGCAAGCCCGGCTAGGCGCCCCCCCACAGTGTAAAAATGGGCGTAATCTTTTTAGACATTCCATAAAATAATACAAAAACCAAAAACAAAGATTCAAAAAAAACAAAATTGAAATATAACCAGTTCCTTAATGGAGCGCTTTTTATATTTTTTTATTATATTAGCTAGCTTTTGTACGACTCACGCTGATGATTTCAGCAATTTGGGTTGGCCGCGAACCATGTCTAAACTGTATTTCCAGCTGAACGAAAAACCTAAAAATTATTTCGTTTTAATCTCGCGCGTTCCTTCGATCGTTGTTGATTTCCGCACACCAGAAGGTCTTCACAACTCTATCAATTCATTTAGTTTTCAAAAAAACTTTCACCCAGGTCACGAAATGGTCGGCTGGAAATGCAAAGTGGGCGACCAACCTTTTGAATCCATGATGGGACTGTCTGGTGAATCCAGTGATCAACATCAGGCCCTACTTGATGGCGGCTGGGGTTTAAGCGCATTACTGGCCACATTCAAAGATGGATTTATCCAAGATCCCGGCGAACTAGAAAATCGTTTTAAATATTTTATTGAAGAAAACGAAAAAGCCGCCGCCGCTGGTGATTCAAAGCGGATTTTCTTGATGGCGACCGTAATCGAAATCACTGAAAGCGATTGCGAAAATATCGTGAACGAAACGTTTGAGTTTTTTAATCACCCGAACAATCCGGTGGTAAAATTCAGCATGATTTTATCACCTGAAAAATATGAAGGCGCTGGCTGTGGTAGCTTTGCGGCACACTTTTTAGAGCGCATCGCGAGTGTCAAATCACTTACTCCGCTGCTGCGTCGTCAGTTTGATTTACCCAATTATTTATTTGGCACCGGTACTGCACTTCCAGAGGACGTGGAAATACCAAACAAAATTACTCACGTTGCCTTAAAGAAACCTGTATCCAAGCTCAAGCTCATTGCTTCATCGTGGACTCCTGCCGCATCTCCAAATGTAAACGTGGAAATTTTGGACCCCGAGCTGATTGTGTTCTGGCAGAAATTATTCTTCGACGCGTACTTCGATCAAAACAATTGGACAACACGGAAAAAATCATTCAACAAGAACCCGTCGATCGCGCGTGGCGTATGGGAAAGTTATGAAGATGTTTACAACTCAGGAACTAAACAATCTAAATATGTTGTTATCGACAAGAACTACGATGAAAGAACACAAAGCATTTCGGCTTTGCATTCAAAATTCATCAAAGGCGCGAATTTAAGTTATTTTACGTTTTCAAACTTTCCAGGAATTATCCTGGAAAGAAAGTAATTCCTTATTAGGAGGGTTTATGAAACAAACTATCAAAATGTTTTCGATCGTAGCTTTAATGCTTGGATCGTTAAACGTTCTAGCATTAGACAGCAAACAGGATAATGGCACCATCATTGGTGGCGTTATTGGCGGTGTTATCGGTAACCAAATCGGTGGCGGTAGCGGTAATGTTCTAGCAACTGGTATCGGCATTATCGCTGGTGCAGTTATTGGTTCGTCAATCGGCGCCACTTTAGACCGTGCTGACCAACAAGCTATCAGAGATGCTCAAGAGCAATCTTTGTATGCTCCAGTAGGTCGTCCCGTTGCATGGGATGGCGCTCGATACGGTTCACGCACAGGCGCCCATGGTCAATTCGTGACAACTCGTGAAGGTTACCACCGCCGCAATCAACGTGAAGTTTGCCGAAGCTACCGCAGTGAAATCAGTTCACGTCGCCGCACTGAAGTTCGTTCAGGCACTACATGCCAACGCTCTAACGGTTCATGGTACGAAGTGAGTTCATCTGAAGTTTACTTCCGATAGACTATTTTAGATAGTTGTCTGCGACAACTTCCGATAGTTCTAAGTATTTAGTGCAATTAGTTTAGCACTTAAAACTCCATGACAGTATGTCATGGAGTTTTTATCTAGGTAATCTTTCGGTCTGGGTTCTCAAGAGCTTCTGCCATAATTACACGTGTACTTTCCATCAGCTCTTTCTTTGCATCGACCGTCAAATGACTGGTCTCAATCGGCTCTAGCACATCCAAAATAATTTCATCCGTCCATCGATTCCAGTTCGGAATAAAACTTCGCTTAGACATTACGCGACTAGCATTTCTAACAATGACAGGAACTAGCGGCGCTGCACATTGAATGGCTAAAACAAACGGTCCCGATTTAAATGGACCTAATTTTTCTGAATCCTGACGAGTGCCTTCTGGCGCTAGGGCAAAACGATCACCTTTGATAATTCTCGCTTTAGCTTCCGCATACACTCGAAAAACAGATTCGCGGCGCTCACGATCGATCGGCAAAACTCCGACCCGGCGAAGAGCCCAGCCAAATACGGGAATTTTGAATAATTCAACCTTAGATCCAAATCGAAACGACGGCAAATAACCGGACATCGCCCAAATATCAAAATAGCTAGCGTGATTGAAAACATAGATGCAACCCGTTTTTTTAGGAACACGATCTGCCCCATTCACTTTCACGCGCACGCCAAACATACGGCAGGTTCCGCCAGCCCAAACTTTCACCATGAAATTATCTATTTTGCGATTATTAAACAAAATATTCAAAATTACACAAATGCCAGACAATACGACAAGGTAAATTGGATAGAGCAACACAAGAATAATCGAGCGCAAGCGGATCAGTAATAGCATGAATTAAGTCCTCGAAAACAGACGGTTTCGGGCAGATTCTTTTTGTCGTTCTTTATAAGAGTCATGACTAGAAGGCCCGCTGGTTACTTTTTGGTAAGAGACTTCATCCATGATTTGCACTTCGTAAGGAAAGAAAAAGTTGTAGATTCTCTTCCCATCTTTATCGATGTGAATCAATTTACGTGTGATAAATTTGATAAATCTAAACTCATCGTGAGTTTGCTGATTAAATTTTCTGATCAGTTCATATTCCTGGCGATTACTTTCTAAATGCTTAATAAAAAACGCATTGAAATCTTCGATGCCATTATTGTTGTATTTGAACTGCTCTAGTGTTTCGCGAAATAATTTAACAGGGCACAGGTTGTTTGACGACTGATCCGGCATAATATGCGGAAATGAAATTACGCTGTTATCTAGTAAAAATCTTAAGACTGAAAATACGTCGTATACGTTCTTAACAACAAAACGTACGCCGAGTTTATCAAACACCTTCATCGCCAAAGCATCAGGACGAGCGAGCAATTTGATAACTGTACTTGAAGATGTCTTGAACGGCTTGTATTGAAAATCGATGAGCTCAACCGCTGGCAGTGTTCCCGCCTCGGCTTTGAGATATTTTTTATTTGTCTCGCCATTGTGATAAATCGATTTTTGAAAATCAGATAACACTTGGCTTTGAATTTCTTCGGAAAAGTTACTAAACATATCATTCTCTGAATGCACAAATACGTGCATGCACTTTAAGATAGCACATGACCAGCGCTGATAATCAGGACTTGCTGCATTCTTCGGTGATGAGAAATAAAGCAGTTTTCGAATATCGATCAATTTTTTTCTGTCGACTAGGATTTCTGGGATTTCGTATAGTGGGTAATTTAGTTTTTCAGTTAGAAGAACAATCGCGCGGCGGTGGTAGTACCAAAGGCGTTTCTGATCGTTGTCATTATGGAAATCAAAACCGTAGCTAAGAAGGAAGAGATTGGCCTTATCTTCGTCGTCAATTTCAAGGCCTGGGATGTCTAGGACCGATTTTCCGCCGGCCACTGTATCGAGCATGGGCCAATTAAATGTATAGTTTAGATCCATGCTCGCAGAATAGAACTTCTAGTAGAAAAGTCCACAAGAATTCAGAGAGAACTTACCAAGATTTCCAGATTTCGGAGTCTCGTTATTATAATGCACTGAATTGGCAAAAGAGACTGTACCTTCTGCTTTAGTTTGATTGAATGAACCCGTTAAAGTCACTCGCCCGTAGCTGTCTTCAAACACTACTGTGAATTGTCCAGTGCCATTGGTAACGTTTGTTAATCGACCGTCAATTGCTTTTGTGAAATCAACAACGATGGACTTTAAAACTTCGCCGCCATCTGCGCTTGTAGTTCCAACTAAACTATCTTGAACTCTCATCGTTAATTTAGTGTCTGCTAGGCTCAATTGATTGTTTACGATTTTTAATTGGATGGAAACATTCACGCCTGTTGTAGTCGATGAGCTTGCACCGCTTAAGTCACCTAACATATTATCGGCCATCACTGCTGAGAAGAAGTTAGACCAGTTAGTTCTGAACATCGTTCCCATGGAATCGTCAAAGATTCGTCCATCCGCTGATGTGACACCGTCAGAACACTTTGTAATTCCCATCCCATTTGTTGTCGCTGCTGCGGCTTGATCACCGCGAGGTGCTGTTCCGCCTCTATTACTAGCTGAACTATTTTTCTTCGCGCACGAAGCCAGCATCAAGAATAGACCGAAAAAAACCACCAAAGCTGATTTAATCATGAGTTTCATAAAATCTCCTCAATATAAGAGTATGGCAAGTGATGTGCCAATCGGGACCCACCCTGGAAACCCTTTACAGGCTTGATTCTGTGTCATTCTGAGACGTTTTCAACAGCCCGTAATTTTGGGTCACTCGATTGTCTAAAGTTTTGACAGTTTTTACTTCGAAAGGAACGGCTGAAGAGAGTTCATAGTCCATGTCCAAAAGGCATCGGCTTCTTGTTCATCTTTAGCTAATGCTAAAATGGGGGCAATCTTAGAATCGACAAAATACTCGCCATTAGAGTTAGCGGGCAGGTTCGCTGTCGCCAGGTACACACTGGTGTTTGATCCATTATAGACGGAATCGCCAGTTACGTTAAAACCGATCTTTAATAGCTTTGTCGTAATCACCCCTGGATGCAGACTATATATAGGTATGTTGTCTGACGTCCAGGCTTCGGCTAATTTATGAGTTGCAATCACATTGGCCAGTTTACTGGTCGCATAGGCCTCATAGGCACCAAAGCCGGTCTCGAAGTTATAGTTGCCTTGTTTCATTTGCCCACGATTGTGAGCAATACTGCTGACAAAGATCACTCGGGCCGCAGGGCTGCTTTTTAGCGACGGTTTTAAAAGCAGGGTCAATAACGTAGGCCCTAAATGATTGATAGCCATGGTCAACTCAAAGCCGTCTTTGGAAAGTTGGCGTTCTTTCTGATAGGTACCGGCATTGTTCAACACGACGTCTAACTTAGGAAATCGCTTCAGCAGATCCAGAGCGCCGGCTTTAACATCGGCTAGCGAGCTAAGATCAAAAACACTGGAATGTAGAGTCGCCGACGTTTGCTTTTTGATTTCAGCGACGGCCTGATCGACGCGTTTCTGATCACGACCATGAATGATCACTTCATATCCGTCCGCTGCCAAACGCTGAGCCGTCATTTTTCCGATCCCGTCCGTAGCGCCTGTTACTAAAACTATTTTCGACATGGGATCATCGTAGCCCCTAAATTATAGGAATGTCATCTGAGTATGTTCTTCAGCTTTACCCAAGCGCACCCCTAAACCAAGTAACCGAATAGGTTCCGCACGTTTAGCTAAAATATGTTCAAGTAACTTTTGAAATTCTACAAAAGAATAATCCCCGCGAAATCGAGTCTCATGAGTCGTCTGTTTAAAGTCGAAGTACTTCACCTTCACCACCAGTGTGCTGACATTGGGACCGGCCTCTTCTGCATTGGACTGCCATTTCTGAAATCGACCATGCCATTCGCTGTAGACGCGAAACAATCGCTGCATCAGCATCAAGGGGTCTTTGACATCGTCATTAAAGGTCAGTTCACAAGTAAAGGATTTACGCTCACCCTCGCCGTCTACTTTTCTAAAATCGATACCATGACTCATGTAGAACATATCTAAATAGCGGCTGCCAAAAATCTGCTTAAGATCAGCCATTGGGGTGTTTTGAATGTCCGCGCAGTTAAATATTTTTTTTGCATTCAATCGTTCACGCGATTTCTGACCGACCCCAAAAATGTACTTGATATCTAGGTCCGACATAAATCGCTGGCGATGTGTCGGAGGGATGACATAAAAACCGTCGGGCTTCATCCAATCACTGGCTACTTTTGCTAGGAATTTATTGTACGACGCACCTACTGAAATTGTCAGACCCGTTTGCTGAAAGACTTTCTTTTTGATTTCTCGAGCGATATCGCTGGCAAAGTTACTAGTGCACAAATCGGTGATATCCAGAAAAGCTTCATCTAGCGACAATCCTTCCACTTTATTTGTGTATTGATGGAAAATATCAAAAACCGCCCGACTGGCGGCTTTGTATTTTTTAAAATCTGGCGGCAAAATTAGCAGCTTAGGACATTTCTTCACAGCTAAATTTGAAGACATGGCTGACTTCACGCCAAAACTGCGAGCTAGATAATTCGAGGTGCACAGAACGCCGCGAGAATTTGCGGGGCCACCGATGGCGAGTGGAACATTTCTTAACGCTGGGTTATCCCGCATTTCAACGGCCGCGTAGAAACAATCCAGATCAAAATGTAGAATGCGATTTTTAGTCCATTTAGAGATAAAGTCCTCATTTAAAAGAGAGTCTTGCAATGAGGACTGTGTGATTTGATCCATGCGTAAATCATACTTACATATGATTTACACATCAACAAATATTTTAGTTTTGGAAGCTTGGCTTCATAATTACCAGTTGTTCGTCAAGCGTAGCGCTGTTGTTCAACGAGCGGTTACTTGGCATTAACAACATCAAGTCTTGAGCCCCCTGACCTTTTGTGAATGTCAGAGCTTTTTGCGTTTTAGGAGTCATAGGAACCGCTAAGTCAGAGAATACATAGCTTTGGCCCGCCGGAGTCAGATCCAGTTTTCTCCATTCTTTTTCATCATCACCTAAGAAATCGTCTTCTTCAACATTGTACTCTTCAAGGCTTGATGATGCGATTTTGAATGACACCTGCCCCGTTTGCTTTTGTGGACGGATTTTAGAGATGTCAGCAACAAGCAACGCAATCGTTGAATGATTTAGAGGCATCATCGGCTGAACGTCTTCAACGGCTTTTACGTAGCTAAGCTGAACTGGCTTGCCAAGAGCTGCGCTGATTTCGTATTGCTGACGAATGGCTTTAGCAATGTTTGCGTCCAGCAAGATAGAAGAAAACTGACCTACCGCTGGCAAACCCTGCAAGCGATTCATTGGAACGCCGGCCAATTCTTGATCGGCATTGCCATCACCATCCGAATCAAACAATACCGACATTTCGCACGCAAACCAAGTCGTCAGTGGTTGATACATTTTAAACCCGAAATAGATCTTACCATCTAGGATTTTGTAACCAACAGCCTGGATATCGCACGCTTTTGATGTTGTTTGGGCATCCGATGGATTCACATATTTACGCGCATCTACCGCAATTAAATTCATAGGAACCACAACACCGTCTTGTGACGATTCGTTTTTCACATCTACTTGAGACATTGCACCGTCTGAGTCGGCTTGCGATGTTGCAAAGATTTTCAAATTCTGAGCTGACATTTGAGTCACTTTTCTTACAACAGCTAGCACAGGAAGACGGAAAATTTCTTTTTCTTCTTGAGTGAATAGAACAAACCCGTCGATCTCTTCGATTCCATTTTTCAATTTGCTGGAATCAATCGCGATTTTTAAACCCAACACGCCGGCGCCTTTTGGCGGCAATGTTACGTTCCCCCCTGTGATAGACAGAGCCGGATGCCCTTGAAATTCAACTGCAAACGTTACAGCCTCTGGGCGTACGTTACGAACTTTGATTTCCTTGTACATTACTTTTTTAGCTTCCACTAACACTTCACCCAAACTGATCGAAGCTGGTTGCGTCGCTACCGCTGAAGCCAACGCCTTGTCGACCTGAACACGGCCGGCACCCATTCTAGAGACTGGGTAAACTTGTTTCTTTTCATCATGAATGGACGTCGCCGTACCCATTACAATTGATTTTAATTCAGTCACATTTAATTCTGGGTAGAACTGCTTCATCAACGCCATCACGCCGGCCATATGTGGGCCTGACATAGAGGTACCTGACATCGGAACCGTTAATTTACCTTTACCCATCGCCGCTGAAATAATCATCTCACCCGGAGCCGCGATTTCTGGCTTAATCAAAGAGTCTTCACCACGCGGACCACGTGACGAAAAATCTGCTAACGTATCTATCAAGGCCGGTTTCTCTAATTTTTTAGCAGTCTTAAGCTGAACCAAAACGTCTGTTCCCGAGATCACTTCTTTTTTGATCGCTTCGCCCACCTGCTGAGTGATCATGACTGAAGGGATAGCCACTGTTGGACCATCTGGCTCGCCGCCCATAACAAATGGAGCGCCCTCTTGGTTGTTAACCATAACAACACCGATCGCACCCGCATCTTCAGCGCGTTTCATTTTTTCATAGAATGGATTGCCACCGCGATCAATGAGGGCCGTGTTGCCTTTAAGAGCTGCGGCTTGTTCAGGGGTTAAATCCTTATTAGACAAACCGATGTAGACCAGTTTGCTTTTCACTTCTGTTGTGTCGGCAATTTTTTTAGAAATCGCGCCTTCCACATACTCAGTGATCATAGAATCGGCACCTTTAAAGAACTCGATCCCTTTAAATTTCCAGTTGTGATCCATGCTGTCTACACTGGCCGCAACGCTCAACGCTTCATCAGTGATACTAGGCGATCCCACAATGTAACTTGTATCGCCCGCATTGCCAGCAGAGGCTACAACGACAGTTCCACCTTGAGTTAAGTTTTTGATCGCCAGGTTGTACATGTTACGAGATGATCCGAACGAAGACCCCAATGACAAGTTCACTACATCTAATCGATCGTCGATATTACCATCACCATTTGGATCGGCTGAGTATTCAAGAGCAGCGATAACAGCTTCGTCAGATGTTCCACCTTCAACACCGAAAACTTTAAGTGCGTACAACTGAGCTTCTGGAGCGATACCATCGTATGAGTACACACCATCACCGATACCTGCTACAGTGCCTGACACATGCGACCCATGACCTAATTCATCGATGGGATTGCCATCTGGCTTTGGAATACGGCTACCTGGTTTTCCTGAACCAAAATCGGTTCCGACGAAATCATATCCGCCCACAATTTTTTGATTAGGAAACATATTCGATTTTTCGCCGGGATTGATGGCTTTGTAATCAGTGTCATTTCCGCTGCCACCTAACATCGCGTGAGTGTAATCGATACCGGTATCGATGATCCCTACGCGGATGCCTTGGCCTTTGATATTCTTGTCCATCGCATATTTAGTTCCGATAAACAGAGCCGAATTGTTTTTCGCCAGGTCCATATCGTAGTCGTTTTGCTTTGTCTCAGCTAACATAGGGCGTGCAAACGTTTGAGCAGCTTCGGCTTTCGCTACTGATGCGAATTTGCTGATTTTATTGTATTCATCAACAGAAACCAAAACAGCGATACCGTTGACGATGTATTTATACTTCATCATGACCAGGGCATCAGGGGTCGATGTTTTTACAGCATTGATGAAAGCCTTTTGTTCTGCTTCAATCTCAGCTAGTAACTCTGGATCTACCGTTTTTTTGAGTTGATCTGTTTTTAGAGCCTCAAACAAACTTGGTGTTTGAAGTTTAAAAAGAGCAACGAATTTACCAATCGCTGTTGGTCTGTTGCTAAATATTTTCGCTGGATCTCTTAATTCGTCAGCATAAATTCCGTTTACATTCTTATCGTCTTTCTTTTGACATGCGACTGCAAAAACAATCCCTGTCATTAGCAAGAGCGATGTTAATTTCCTTATTAACATAATCCCCCCGGTGTCTAATTGAAACCAACAGCTTCCCAAAAGTCTAGTAAAACAAAATGCGTACCAATACAAAAATGGACGCGTCATAAGGAGTGATTATTTGTCGAATAAGGAATTGTATTTCGAAGAGCGAAACGGCTCGAAGGAATCTCGAACCGCTAGAGGCTTTGAGTTTAATTATTTCTCAATAACAACGGGAATTTTTGACGAGGTAGATTTCAAAATCAAAGACTGAGTTGGACAACCATCCGTCGGTTCAGCCACAGTGAGCGTTTGGTACTGATCGACACCAGTGCATGTGTCTTGCCAGCCAGAATCTAAGATAAGTCCTAAACGAACCACCTTTTGAGTCGTTGGATCGACCGCGCACGCCTGCCATTCGATATTAAAATTGTGGGCTAAACAGTTCCCTTGATAGACCAAATCCACAACCACAGACTGTGAATTAGCATCCCAAGACGCACTCACGATACGTGCTGCCATTGAAAATTGAGAGAAAAAAATCATAGAAATCACTAGTGCTTTCATTTCATACCCCTGTATCAATTTGAGAATCAGTTACTAATAAAATCGCCATTGTTCAACCAAAAGCAGATAAGTTGGTTTTTTATTCAAACTCTTAGCCACCTGTCACTCATCGTACATCTACGACAGGTATTCATACACCTGTCATCGTTTTTAACGCCAGCTCGATTTAAAGACACTTTTAGTTGGTATAAGAATTCCATGTGACCTTATACACAGGCGCCACTGACGTAACTCCCGAGGCCTTGCAATTTCCTTGGGGGTCCTATGTTCTATGTCTCAATATCTTTTCGTGTATTTATCTATGTGTTTTTCATTGCAGCAACAACGATGGCCGAAGTCAAAAAGGAATTTGGTGAGTTTTTAGTAACTCACTCTGAAAAAACAGAAAAACAAATCATCGTGAATCGCCACTATAGCTCGCGCTCTTTATATAAAGGTGTTTTTGGATTCAACTGGTGTTCGGATCTGGATTACAAGATCAGCATTAGCGATAAAACGACACCTGACGAGATGTCTTTGTTTGATTGCGAGCTGGGGAAACGACTTACGTTTAAGCGCACAAGCCCTAGCCGATTCGAGAACCTTGAAAATCAGCTTAAGTTAACTCTGAAAGATCACCAAATTCAGTACGAAAAATCTACGACGACGTATTTCTTTTCTATGGACGGACGATTGAGCCACTGGACGGCTACTTCTTCTTTTGATCCCATCTATGTGATCTACAAGGATGGACACATGCTACGCTTAATGGGCAAAAAACTGGGACTGATGGAGCTTAAAATCAATGGCGAACGCCTGATCTTAAAACTCGGCACTGAGTTTAGTTACGAGTACAATCAAGGATTACTTCGTAAAGTCATGCAGTCCAAAAAAACTCTGTGGCAGTATCAATATGATGAGTTTCTAAATATGACGTTGTGGCGCAGCCCCAGCAGCTTTGAGTCAATGAAGTACGACAGCGAGTGGGATCGCATCGTCGAACTCAAAGACAAAGAAGACTGCCGGTTTACATTTCAATACGAAATTAAAAAATCTAAAAAGTACATCTTAGAGTCAAAAAAATGCGCGACCTCAGTCGAACACGAATCCGTATTTGAAATGGTCAGTCCACGCCTGTTGATTCAATCTAACTCGGATAAATTGGGCAAAGAATTTCGTCAAGGGGGCAAAAATGAAAACGTATTCTAATTTGGCAGCTTTGATAGCCCTACTTCTTGGATCGATCGCTTTGGCTACCGAAACGGAGACTCGATTTGTAATTTCAATCATCGATACAGGTATCGATATGAAAAACGAAACTCTAAAAAAGCACTTGTGCGTGAATACGGGGGAAATGGGCCTTGATAACGATGGTCACGACAAGGTCACAAACGGTGTTGATGACGACGGCAATGGATATGTCGACGATCTCCATGGATGGAGTTTTTTTGATGACTCAAAAGATCTGCAAGATCATCACGGCCACGGCACCCATATCGCCGGCATTTTATTGAAAGAGCTGCAAACCTTGAAACTAGAATCCAAATTTTGCTTTCAGGTTTTGAAGTATTATGATTCAGACGAGCCTTCCAGTAATTTACTAAAAGCCTCGAACGATTCGTTCAGATACGCTTTAAAAAATTACGCACAACTCGTTAACTATTCCGGAGGTGGCTACTCGGCAAACAAAGAGGAAGCAAAATGGATACAGGAATTAGCTAATAAACGCGTCCCCATCGTGGCAGCCATGGGAAATCAAAAACTAAACACCGACAGAAATCCATTCTACCCGGCTAGCTACGATGTCGAAAACATCTTTGCTATCGGCGCCGCCGACACCAACCAGCTGACGGCCTCATTCTCAAACTTCGGAAAAAAACGCTTCGATTTCCTAGCCCCTGGAGTCTCGATAGAAAGCTTCGGCTTGAACAACTCAAGAGCTTTTCTATCCGGCACATCGCAAGCGACAGCAAAGGTCTCTGCACTAATTGCGTACTTAATGTACCAGGAAAACAAAATCACAAACTGGAAAGAACTTAAAACAAACCTAAAAAACCTTCGCGCCGTCTACACAACTAAAAAACAAAAAGAAAACCCCCTCTTCGTAGACACCCCCTACATACAAAAATTCAAAACCTCAGCCGTAGACGCCTTCGGCGAACCATAAGGTGCCAGGTCCTAAAAGTACCAAGGCGAACCGAAGACGAAATTCGGAAGATGCGAAACATAAATAAACTTCAGCAGATAACGCAACAAGAGACACTTTTAGGACCTGGCACTTTAATAACCAAGTTGAGAATTTTTTGGAGGATTGGGGTTTTTTAGGACCTGGCACCTAAAAAAACGCCGGGTTTTTGGCCGGCGTTTTTTTTAGACCTTTTTTTGGATTATGGATAATCTTTTCTGTTGTGATATTGGTCTTCGTCGAAGTCGTCCACCAGGATGGCGTCGAATCGGACTGAGTCGGATTCTTTGATCAAGCGTAATTCTTCGTCAGTGATTACATTCTTTGATTTCGCTTCTTCCAACAATTCGAAGATTTTCTTTTTAGGCAATACAGATTCTCTGATCGCTTTTTTGATTTTCTTTTCTGCGTTTTCGCTCTTCAACACGATCTTGAATGCGTTTTCTAGGCGTTCAATTTGTTGGCCTTTTTCTTTTGGCATATAAATGCCTGTTGTTAAACGATCGCGGAAATCACTGTCTTCAAGAATTTTAGTTGAGATCACATGTGACCAACCATCACTCGCTAGGCTACCTAGTGAATTGATACGCGACCAAGCGCCGATCCAACCTTTTAGGAACCAACGCAATCCAGGAATTTTTAAATTATCGAACAAACCGTCGAAAGCTTCTTGGATTTTAGATAAGTTTAATTTTAAGTGGTAATGAACAACGCTTAAATCTTCTTCTCTGCGACCGTCGGCTTCAAAGCGTCTTAAAACACATGTCGCGATATACATATGAGCCAAGATGTCAGCAAAACGACCCGTAATTTTTTCACGACGCTTTAAATCTCCACCCAACGCGCCCATCGCTACATCTGTAAGAATCGCGAAACTGGCTGATGCCCATTGTAAACGGCGGAAGTACACTTTCATTTGTGGATGGCAGCTTGGCGAGAATGCTAAATAACCACGTGTCCATGACAACACGATACTGCGGCATAGGTTTCTTACGATGTGACCCATATGACCCCAGAAAGCCACGTCGAATTTTTTCAAATCATTAGCTTCCATTGCCATGACTTCTTGATACGCAAATGGATGCGCGCGCAGAGCGCCTTGTCCGAATACGATTAATGTACGAGTTAAAATGTTTGCACCCTCAACCGTGATGCCGATTGGGGTCGCCACATAAATTTCAGCTAAAAGATTGCGGGGTCCCAAAGAAATTCCGGCACCACCCATGATATCCATGCCGTCATTGATGACGTCACGACCCATCTCTGTCGAGTAGTATTTTTGAATCGCTGTGATCACTGGAGGCTTGATACCTTTATCTAAAGCACCTAATGTATAACGTCTCATCGCTTCCAGCGCATATGTGCTGGCTGTGATACGTGCTAGAGGCTCTTCTACACCTTCAAACTTTCCGATACTAACACCGAATTGACGACGAACTACCGAGTGAGCCGACACCACTCGAGTTACTAGTTTAGCACCGCCCGTTGCTTGCGCTGGTAAACTAATCCCGCGACCCGCAGCCAGACATTCCATCAACATTTTCCAGCCCTCGCCAGCACCAGCGGCTCCGCCGACTACGCACTCTTCAAGATCAACAACAACATCGTGACCTTGAGTCGGGCAGTTATGGAATGGAATTGTAAGCGGATCATGACGACGACCGATCACAACACCTGGAGTTGTAGCGGGGATAAGCGCGCATGTAATACCAACATCATCGCCTTTACCTAATAAATTTTCCGGATCGCGAAGACGGAACGCCAAACCAATCACCGAGCTGACTGCTGCGAGTGTGATCCAACGTTTATTCCAATTCAGTTTTAATTTTAATTTACCATCTTGACCTTTGAATACCACACCCGCTGATGTGATACCACCGGCATCAGATCCTGCCATTGGCTCTGTTAAACCAAAACATGGCATTTCTAAACCCGCTGACAGTCTACGTAAGTAATGTTCTTTTTGCTTATCTGTTCCGTAGTGCACTAAAAGTTCCGCTGGGCCTAATGAGTTTGGAACCATTACCGTGATCGCAAGTGACAGCGAGCGCGAAGAGATTTTCATGATCACTTCAGAGTGGCATAATGCCGAGAATCCCAGACCACCGTATTCTTTAGGAATGATCATTCCTAAGAATTTTTCTTTTCTTACGAAATCCCATACTTCTTTTGGAAGTTCTTTGTCGCGCCACACTTTCCACGGCTCACACATTTTACAAAGGCGTTCCACTGGACCGTCGATGAAGGCTTTTTCTTCCGCCGTTAATTCTGGATACGGCTCTTTCATTAATTTATCAAAATCAGGTTTACCAGAGAACAAATCTTTTTCTACCCAAACAACACCGGCATCTAGCGCGGTTCTTTCTGTTTGAGAAATCTCTGGCATAATTTTTAGCTTTTTAAATAAACTCATCACAAGCGCGGTGATGGTATTTGCGCGAATCGGTTTAATTACGAAGATCGCAAAGATCACCGCTACAACACCGATGCTAATATAGTTCACACCTAAGCCCACTAAAAACAATAACGTAGCTACAGCCCAAATGATAAGAGGCGCACCAGCAAACCCCAGCATCAAAGCAACAACCAAACCGATGAGGATACTCCAGCCAGTCAACGACTGCAAAAATCCAAAAAATTCCATAAGATTCCTTCCTTACAGCTATAGATAATTTATACTAATATTAAATCTTTAAAGGAAGTGATAGGCAAGACGGATCGTCAAAATAAAAAAGCCTGGACGTAATCCAGGCTTTCGATTTCTCTCAAGAATTCTTGAGAGAAAATTTAACTGATAAGAAAAACGACTAGTGTTTTTCGCCTTCAACGGGTTGAGGCATTTCGTTAGTTGGCTCATTTGCTGCCGGAGGATTTGCCGTAGCTGCGCCGTCAGTTGCGGGTTGAGCCATTTGTTCTTGAGATGGCTGAGCCGCTGCAGGATCTGCTGCTGGAGCTTCTTGTTTTGCTGCTTCTGGTGGATTTTTAGCGCAAGTAAAACCAGTTGTTAATGTTAATGCGATCAAAGAGATAGCCATAAGTAACTTCATATACATCCTTTTGTAATTAGCAATTAATTGTTACACATCAACAATGTTCAAATAAAAAAATAAAAATGACAAGATTTATTTGCGTCGGACTATGACTGACAGTTTCGACACCAAAACGTACTTCGCCCTTGAATTTTTTTCGACTGAATTTTCGACGAACATAGTGTGCACATTTCACCACTCCGACCATAGACTAAGTGCTCGTTTTGAAACTGTCCCTTCTCGCCACCAACATGCACATAATCACGAATACTAGAACCACCACCCTTTATGGCTTTGGCCAACGTTTCGCGAATCGCAAAAAGCAATCGCGAGATTCGCTCGGAGCTCACGCGTTTGCCGGTTTTAAAGGGATTGATGCCCGCTTTAAAAAGCGCCTCACTTGCGTAAATATTACCGACCCCAACCATCACTTTTGCATCCATAATTATCGACTTAATAGCGCGCTCAGAACGTCGAATTTTATCGACCACTTGGCTGGCCAAAAATTCATCAGAGAAAGGTTCTGGACCTAGGTGACTAAACCACTTCGCTTTACTCAAGTCGGGGTAAAACTCGAATACACCAAAACGACGCGGATCGTTATAAACCCACAAGTCCCCGTTTTCCCACTCGATTATCACATGGTCATGCTTGATTTCTGAGCGCACTTTTTCAGCTCGCCAATACCCGCTCATTCCAAGATGGCTGATAAAAACACCGCCTTCAATATTGAAAATAAGAAACTTTGAGCGGCGCTCGATATCTCGTACGAGTAGCGTTTTCCCAACTAACGCTTTAGGCATTTTTAATGGCGTTCTGAGTTTAGGGGATAAAAACCGGATCGCACGAATGCGAGATGGCTTAGGCATTCGAGCTAGTAAATCACGACGTAAGACTTCGACTTCAGGTAGTTCGGGCATAGAAACAATCTTTCTGGACAATTATTCAAAATGTTTTAATGATAGGACCATGAATCAAAATCCAGCACAAGCACAACGCGAAAACCCGTTATTGAATATTTTATTTAACATAGTTATTCCGATTTTTGTTTTAAACAAAGCTGGAAAATGGGTCGGCTCAAAAGAAGCACTTTTTCTAGCACTGGCGTTTCCAATTGTGTATGGGATCTACGACTACACTCAACAAAAGAAAACAAACTACATTTCAATACTCGGGATTTTAAACGTCGGCTTCACCGGCGGTTTTGCACTCTTGAAATTAGAAGGAATTTGGTTTGCTGTTAAGGAAGCCTCGTTTCCCATCTTGGTAGGCTCGTTCGTTTTATTTTCAGCATTCACGAAAGCACCCTTTGTGAAAACTTTATTTTTAAACCCTCAGTTATTGAAAATGGATAGCATTCTAAGTTCAATCGCCTCTAAAAATCGCGAACAAGAATTCGAAACGCTATTAAAACGCGGAACCATTCTGCTATCGTCATCATTCGTGTTAAGTGCCGTACTTAATTTCTCGCTTGCGTACTACATCTTCACACCGATCGCGGCCGGCTTACCAGAAGAGCAACGCGCAGACGCATTGAATATGCAAATCGCCCAAATGACTCAATGGTCGTTCATAGTCATTATGATTCCTTCGATGCTGGCATTGATTTCTATTATGGTATACTTGTTCAATCAAATGAAGCGCATCACTGGTTTGTCCAACGACGAACTTCTGCAAAATACTTAATTTAATTAAAGTATAAATTTAAATCTGAATATGGTCGCTCACAAATAGAAACTGTAAAACACCTAGACAGCGGGCACTTTTTTGCGTCTTTCTCTTAAATCTCGACCCGTCAAATTCATTTTATATGAGCCTGAAATGTCACGATTTTTGAATCACTCCCGGTAGACATGAAAACACGTATACAGCTGATCTACCTTTTGTCTGCTTCTCTCCTGCTACTAAGTGGTTGCACAAAAAAAAACACGTCCATGACTCCAGAAAAGAAAGCGGCCGCAGCTGCTCAAAAGACAGCTGACGCAAAAAAAGATACAAAGACTCAAGCCCCTGCCCCATTGGAAGCTCCCGTAACTCAACCCGCACCATCAAAAGGCGAAGCGGAAACGGGCGCTCCAGTAGCTGATAGCCAACCACTAACAAACGATGATTTCACACTGACACAAACGGAAACCACAAACGGTGCGGCTTCGACCTCGGTTCCAGTTGTAGTAACCAACCCTCCTATTTCAGCACCAACCGCCTTTGGAAAATGCTTAACCGACAACGTCGTAACGGTAGTCAGCACTCTAAAAGCAATCGCGCCCCGAGAGCCAACACCATCAAATTTCTTAACCATCAAAAATCTGCTGTTGAATATGTGCGTATTAAAACTAGGCGACAAAGCCAAAGACCTCGACGTCACTCATTTTGAAACTTCCAAAATCATAGTGACCGAAGCGATGCGTTCGTTCCCACAATTTGAGCCCATTATTAAATTCTTCAATGTGATTGAAGCCAACCCTGCCATTGCACAGGAACAAAAAGAAAACATATATAAATCGTATGGCAGCGGCGGCGAGATCAGCTCTAAAGATGTTCATTTTTATGGAAAACTAGAGGGCTCTAAATCCTCACCTAACGTGATTTCATATTTAATCACCAGTGCAACGGGAACAAGCACCACACGCGTTTTCACGAGCAATAAAGAAATTAAAAAAACAGTTGCTGATCTAAGATCATCACCAAAAACTACGAATCGTTACACGTTTGATTTTTCCCCGACCCAAAACAACGCCTACACACTGAACATCAGTAATGGCGAAGCGAAAATCGTTGTTAACGTGACGTTTGTTAAAGGCGATATTAAAACTCTACGCGAACGAAAGGCCGTGACCGTCGCATTGACATCAGAATCATGGTCAAAAGTGCAAGAAGAGCATTTGCGTCAATTGATTTCAAGCGAAGCTAAAGAATTGATGTCGATGCCGTTCTCGCTTGAACGAGAACAAACTAATATGACCCTGGTAAGAACATGCAGCTTGGATGCAGATAATATTGCCTGTACGGATCCTGATTTCACATCAAGAGCTGTCGTCAAGTCCTCAGTAAAATCCTCTTATAAAACACCAGATTACACATCAGCTAAAGCTGAATAACGAATACGTGCGTTGCCCGCCGGGTTGCACTTGAATTTGCAAAAACCATTTTTTCCAGTCGAGTGGAATTTCATCAATTGAAATGCGTTCTACCCATTCGGTCAGTATCGCCGAATCGGGATCAGCAAACAAATCCCAGAATCCCGAAGAATCTACCTCTTCGGACGAGTGCAAGCGGTATAAATCCACGTGCACAATAGACAACCCAAAGGCCTTATAGGTGTTATGCAAAGCAAAGGTGGGGGAAGAGACGGCGGCGCCCTGATCTTTCAATAGCGTGGAAATAAACGTCGTTTTACCCGCACCCATATCACCTCGAAAACCAACAAACGTCTTAGTCTTTAGGCGTTCTTGAACTGCCAAAATAATTTCGTTTTGATCTGGAGTTTGCAGGACCAGCGTTTCCGTCATTCCTACTTATTACGAGGCTTTTAACAATTCTTCAACTAAATGATCGAGTTTTTTAATCTGCGACGAGATCTGTTGCGACGATTCATTCGTCATTTGCGCTATGTTCGCATTTTTCTGTGTCGATTCATCTATCTTATCAACGGCTACCTTAATTTGTGCAATTCCTAATGACTGCTCTTCGGTCGCCGATGAGATTTATTTCGCCGCTTGTGCGCTTTTTTGTGATAAACTACGAACGGCGTTGTTCGCATAACGAGTATTCAGTTTCACCATCGAATTTATTTCTTCTAACGATGCGGCCGTTTGCCGAACAGCAGCCGCTTGCTCCTGCGACGACGACGACAATTGTTGACTCTGCGAGGTCGATTCTGCCGACGACGAATGAATACTCAACGTTAAACTTTTGAGTTCCTCAATGACTGAACCAACTACCCATGATATTCA
The DNA here is from genome assembly GCA_002256935.1 of Bdellovibrio sp. 28-41-41. Taxonomy (GTDB): domain Bacteria; phylum Bdellovibrionota; class Bdellovibrionia; order Bdellovibrionales; family Bdellovibrionaceae; genus UBA2316. The sequence goes on along the minus strand of NCGL01000015.1, from coordinate 23,775 downwards.
TCTTTTGAACATAGCGACGCTCTAAATTATTCTTGATTTTACATCGATAGAAAACGACAAATTGTGTTTCGCCATTAAGATCGACAGCGGCACAGAGACGACTACAAACCAAATTACAAATACGACGGCATCCCTTTTCATCTATGAAACTATCGGTTTATACAAATTTAATTTAAATCCCGGTTCCACTCCGGGGTCTCGACCTGAGACAGTGTCTCTATTTGTCGGTAGCAAAAGCGTTAAAACCACCAGGGTGAACCTTATTAGTCGTTTCCTATGTCGTCCGAGTCGAGACGATAAGTACTTGATTAAACGAGCCAATATACTTGATTCACCTCCACTGTCTAATGATATGACGAATTAGACCTCAAAAACCGGCTTGGCATCTTTGAAAGCATTATCAGTGTGAACTCCCTAATGATGGCTCTTATTACCGCATCAATCCTTCTTTCGACGCCACTAAATGCCTCGGTGGGACGCGCTTGCCTAGAGTTTTATAGTGGACAAAAAGCGGCCTTCCACAGGGCCCAATTGGTAAAAGATTTTCTTCATTATGAAGTCACCAATCAAATTGATCGACAAGAGTTCGTCAGAGGAGACATCCAAACCGGGCGACCAAACCGGATCGTGATTGAATTTGAAAATTCAAAATTGAAATTTCTTAATGACGTTCTGAACGACAAAGATCTAATTACCTCGATCGATAATTTTGCAAATTCTTATATCCTTACGCGAATCAAAAGATGGATTTATGGGCATTTTGATTTGGGAGTTTCTTTTAAAACCTACACGGATGGCAAAAGTTTAACAATCATCATTGATGCACGACAACGCTTTACAGAGGCCGACTTGGAACGCGTCGATGCCGTTTTTGAAAAATTTCAAGAAAACTTGGGTCTAATGCTAAAATCAAAAAAATTATTTCGCGATTCTGATAAAATCGAAGAGTGGTTCCGAATGGGTGTTGGGCGGACTGCCGATGAAGCCTATTTCTCGGCACGCATCTCGCGAAAGTTATCTGGCCCTAACATAGTTACGCACTATTCTAACCCGTTGGTTCAAAAGAAACTAACGACACTACTATTTCATGCTGAAGACAACCGCCAGCGCATAGCTAAAATACCAGAATTATCATCACTGCTTCAGAAAGAGGAAATGACGGGAAATTTAGTTCCAAAACTTGAGCTTTTTGAAATTTTAAGAAAAATATCGGACCCAGAGGAAGTCAGAAAGACCATTCAAGCAAACTTGCATATTGATATCACAAAAGATCATAGCGAATTGTTGTCTATCTACGCCGAAATTGTTGATTTACTGAACCCAAAATTTTTCGTCGTCGATCAAACTGTAGTGACGCTAGAAAACGCCGTCAATGGCGGCATTGTGATCGATCGTAAAGGCATGGGTTCTGCCAATCAGCTTGCGACTGCGATTGCCGCGGCTAAAGCAAGTTCTCCTTTTGAATTCCTAGTTTACAATCGCATGGAAGAAAAAAAGGTCACCGACGAAATCAGTTTATACCGCAAGACTATGGAAACAGAATGGGGCGCTAAGTGCCGCGGCGATGATTGCGTAATCGAAGATTTAAGCAAAATTGATATCCCGTCATTTCTAAATAGTCCATTGATCAAAGGCCAGCGCGTCGTTGTCATACCAGCCGGTATTGAACAGTCTCATCATCGATCTGAAATGTCGACCCATGGGGAAACGATTGAAAAATTATTCGTTAAACGATTAATCGAAGGTCTTCCGACTCAAGATTACAAAAACCTTACATTTGCGATTAATTTCAAAACGACCAATATGAACATCGGTGCGGTAGAACTGATCGTAAACCCCATCGGCCCAGTTCTGGATGTCTATCTCCAGCAAAAAATACGCGACAGTTTCTCGGCCGCCTTAATCGAATTCAATGACGGCCGCGCCAAACAAAACAAGCCATCTACCTATTATCCATACGGGGTTAAAACCCTTTAGCGGAAAATCTGGAATAGTGAAGAATCCCTTGAGTACAAGTGACCGCCTACGGCCCAATAGAACGGACGCGCACCACCTCTAAAAGAATAGGAAGCTTTTCGATATGATCAAACAAAGATGTTTTCATACGATATATATATCTATATATATCTATAACAAATATTGATATAGTAAAGTTTTTTTTAGTCTACCCAAGGAATATTTTCCTCGATAGATCCAGTTCAGGTGGAGGACCAATGATTGACGGTGCATATATAGTTTCTGGATTGTTTGTGGGTATTAACGAAACACTGGCCGCGGGTATGATTCAGGTATGAAGTTGATTTATCTGGTGGTTTCGATGGCCATTGTTTTATTTAAAATTAACGCGGGCCTATCGCTGCTTCTCGGCCTAATTTTAGGATTAATTCGAGTCAACCCTTCCCCAAAGGAAGTTAAAAAAATAAGTTCAAAACTGCTTTCATGGTCAATCATTGGATTAGGTTCTGGTCTAAACTTGAGCGTAATTATTGAACACGGATTCAAAGGTCTAGCGATCACGTCCGTTCAATTGGTCTTAGTTTTTATATTAGGGTATCTGTTTGCACGAGCGTTAAAAATGAAAGGTGATTCTTGGTTACTTATTACGTGCGCCACTGCCATATGCGGGGGAAGCGCCATTGCTGCGGTGTCCACTGCCATCAAGTCTAAAGCAGATGAGATCAGTATTTCTCTGGCCATTGTTTTTGTGCTCAATGCAGTAGCTCTTTTTATTTTTCCTTTCTTTGGTAAAGAACTGAGTTTGACACAATATCAGTTTGGGCTTTGGAGCGCCTTAGCCATTCATGATACAAGCTCGGTGGTGGGATCGACCATGCAGTATGGTGCCGAGGCGCTGAGCACCGGCACCACGTTCAAATTGTCTCGCGCTTTGTGGATCGTGCCTGTAACGTTTATAATTTCGTATTTTGTTAAACGAACGCGTGGACGCGAATCCGGCGCGATCACCTATCCTTGGTTTATTTTAGGATTCTTAACAATGGCCGGACTGTTTTCATTTTTTTCGTCACTTGAAACTTTCAAAGAGCCGATTTCTAATCTCGCGCGAACTGGTTTTTCATTAAGTTTATTTCTTGTGGGCACAACGTTTTCGATCGAAAATTTAAAAAATGTAGGTTTTAAGCCGATGATCCATGGGGTTTCCGTTTGGATACTAGTCAGTATTTTAAGTCTTTATTTTATTAAAACGTTTTCATTTTAAAGGAGAACTATATGAAAAGAAAATGGCAATTCATCTTCGTGATTTTATTCAATGGGCTTTTATCAAGCGCAGGCGAGACACTCAGTTTTGAAGAAACTTTGGCCGCGGTGACTCAGAAAGTGGAAAAGTCTGGTTTAAAAGTGATGCACATTATTGATCACAGTAAAAATGCTAAAGACATAAACTTAAATCTTCCCCGCACAACCTTGTTACTTGTTGGCAACCCGCAAGTCGGGACCCAATTAATGTTACAAAATCAGCAATTAGCATTAGAGCTTCCGCTAAAAATTCTTGTCACAGAGTCTAAGGACTTCAAAGTTAGTGTCAGTTATCGATCGCCAATTGCGGCGATGGAAAAGCAAGTGTCAGGAGATAGTTTAAAGATCCTTGAAAAAATGGAAGGGAAATTAAAAGACATTACACATTTTTAAAAGACAGCCCCCCAGCGGGGCTAACAAGGGGATCTCCAATTACTTTGAAATCAAGTCAGCCATTTTCTGAATTCCTACTTTATCTGCCTCAGTAAATCGCTCGGGACTTGGCGAATCCAAATCAAAAACGCCAAGCAAATTTCCAGCACTATCTGACAATCATCCCTTGAGCTTCAGAAACAAGCTCATCCCAAAATTTTTCAGCATTAGAATAGTCGATTTAATTTTGATTAATTTCAAACATTAGGCTATTTTTCTATTAAAGTATGTCTTCGTTGCTTAAAGCACCTTAATTATTTCTGATATGTCCGCGCGTTTCGTGTAATCAGAATTTACAAAGCTATAAATAATTTTTCCATCTTTTCCCACAAGAAAAGTAGCCGTCAATGGAAGCTCCCAAGAGTTATTGCCTTGGCTCTTTTGCAAATCAATTCCAAATTCCATATAAATTTTCTTTAAGTCGTCCGGAACAGAGAATACAAGACCCAGTGACCGCGCATACTTATTATCTTTGTCAGACAGTATTACAAAGGGCAGTTTTTTTTGCTCAGCTACTCCCGATGTTATTTCTGGGTTATCAGGTGATATCGCGACCACGGTAATGTTTTTACTTTTCAATTCGTCTATTCTATTTCGCAAATCATTCAGCTGAGCATTACAATAGGGACACCATGATCCTCTATAAAACGCGATCATGACTGGACCAGTTTTAATTAGCTCCTTTAAGGACACCACATTTCCGACGCTATCAGTTAAAGAGAAAGGCTTCAGCTTTTGCCCTACCTTTGGCGCTTTTTTTTCTAAATGTTTAGATTCTAAACTCTGGGCAAAGGCCATCATTTTTTCTTTTTTATCCGCGGGCACCATGTTGCCAGATGCTTCCTTCATGGCGCCTAGTTGTTCATTTAGACTTACGTTTCTCAATTTTTCGTCGATAAACTCTTTGATTTTCTGTTTGTCGGTCACACTGCTTGATCTTCCTACTTCCCTGCCTCCCAAAAATGCAACAAATGTAGATTGGGCATTGACCTTAAGGTCCTTCTTCAAATCTTTTTCTTTATCAAAATCCACAACGAACAATTGAACCGGTTTTAGATCACCCGCAGATTCGATTTCGTTTAAAGCTTTTTCTTGTTTTTTGCATGTCGGACACCATTCTGCGTGAAAATGTAAAAGAATTTTTTCTCCACCCTTTTTCGCTGCTTCAAACGTATCTTTATTATAAGCCGTCGATGCATTCCCTAGTCCTGTGTATAGCAACAATGCGGATATAATAATCTTTTTCATAATCTGGTTATTCATTCTACATCTCCTGTATCTTTAATATTTAGTTGTTAAGTCAATCCACCACTCTGGTAAGCTACTTACTATTCTGGCTTCTAGTTTTTTATCAAGACCCGTCAGCATCAATAGAGCAGCTATTATCATAAGAGATCCAAATACCTTTTTAATTACAAAAATGATTTTAATATTCGCTTTTGCCTTGGCCATAAGTGATTTAGCGCCATAAGCTAACGCTAGCAATGGCGTTGTTGATCCCAAAGCGAAAGCGAACAATAGAAGGCCCGCCTGCCCAATCGTTTCTGCCTTTGTGGCAAAACCAATTGCGATTCCCAAGCTTGGGCCACTGCATGGCGTCCAAACTATTCCCAATACCAGTCCACTTAAAAACAGACCCCAAAATGACCATTGCGATTCTTTAACTTGAATATTATTTACAGCCTGCATTGGCCTAGCAAGCATCTCGGTCAGTCTATCTGACAGATTTTGACTCAGAAAAAATATGCCCCCTAAAAACAAAAACACAGCTCCAAATATTTTCAAGCTATCGGGAGAAAATCCAAAGAGATGTCCAACTAAACTTATTATAATAGTCGTAACAGTAAACGAAACCACTACCCCAAAACTCAGGGCCAAAGGGCCAAACTTGTTTTTACTCAAAGCAGAGGAAAGCACGAATGGCAAAATCGGTAGCACGCAGGGTGACAGTGTCGTTAATGCCCCAGCCATAAACGATAATAAATAACCTAAAATCATTTAAAATTTTCCGCCCAGCCAAAACGAAATGGCATTCGTAGCCGGAGCATCATATCCACCGAGTTTCTGCACATAAGTTAAACCAATATAAAAACGGTCGAAATCAAAATCAAGACCTGTGATTGTGCCATACTTCATCGATCGTATTCGATCACTAGTCCCTGTCGGTGAAAATGCTTGGTCATAGTTCGCATCTCTACGTTCATTGGTATCCAGTTCCGCATAGACACCATACTTCACAAAAAATGGTCGCGATGTAACACCGATGAATCGATACCCTATTTGGTTAGAAAAGCTTAAATAGGAGTTTTGGTCCGAAGAAAGCCCAGAGCCATAGTGAGTTAGCATTTCTAAAAACCAAAGATTGGAAAGCTCGATGCTAACTGGAATTCCAAAAGAAAAAGTATCAATTCGGGGAACCGAAAATTTCTTTTTATTAAAATCTACCAAAGGTGAAAAACTGAGATAGAAACTAACAACGTGTGAAAGCTCATGAACAAAACTTAAACCGTACGACAATGTCAGAGCCTTCCCTTCATCACGCGCATAGAATTCCTGATTGGATACTGATTCCTCGCCACTAGTGAATGCTTTATAGTCTATTTTAAAAAAGTGATCTTTCCCCCAACCATCAATCTCTCCAATACTTTGAGTATAGGCCAGCTGATTAATATCGATTTTAGCGGATTGAAAAGAAGCCCGATTTTCGTTTGGTTCAACTTTTCCCCGCTCTTGGGTAACTCGCAGTTCAATTCGCTTTTCATTTTCATTTATTACTGAAGATCCAGTAACCAATCCAAAAGAACGGATCGAAATTAAAATAAATAAAATTATACTTTTGTAACCTGAACTACGAATCCTAATCATGCAATCTCCACTTTTTTATTTAACTAACCCAAGTTCAGAACTATTTGTAACCGACAAAAGCTTTCGGATTAAATGTTAGTGCCGCAGATCCAAACAACGCCGAAAAACGCTTGCAGTAAACGATTACTTGATCATATTTAATTAAATCTTGTTCAGTCAAATTCACCTTGTACATTTGCGCACCAGAGTATTGTTTAAGCGGATTCACAATGAACATACCAACCTTACTATTACGAGAATTACGTAACATTAAAAAAAGATCAGGTCCTTCGGTTACCTTAAATTCTTTTGCTAAGTTTAAATATAGTCCTTGATTCATTTTTACCAAGGCAACCTGTCCTTGAGCTTTATGCATACTATCCGATCCCATAAATTGTCCACTAGCTACGACTGAATTATTTAAAATTTGCGCACTAGATCCTAATCCAACTAAAACGAAAACCAAAAGGGTTTTGAAAAATTTTGTATTCATATTATTTCCTTAAATTTAATTTTTAAAACGTTATCTCGACCAAACACGTTAACTATTTTTATCATTCTACACAGATATTTTATCGGCGTCCTCCGTTTCATATATTTTCATAATTTCATTTAGCGACTTTTTATCAATCGAAGGTATTTTTTTTCCACTAGCCGGGTATCCTACAACTAAAATAATCAGCGGTTTAAAACTACTGTTTAGCCCTAGAATTCCATTTAGGAAGCTGAGAGGCCGAGGCGTATGAGTCAGAGTACTTAGTCCAGAAAGATGTAGGGCGGTAATAAGCAATCCGGTCGCAATACACGTTGACTCAATTGGATAATAGGCTTTGTTAGAGCTTAATTCTGTTGTCTCTACATTTGTGCGCGAAAAAATACCAATTAGTACCGGCGCCTCAGCCAAATAAGGCTTTAGGGGACAAGTGCCAAACGGCCGTAAATCATCTAACCAAAATTGAGGTGCCGTTTTATTATAAAAGTTAAACTCGACGTCTTCCGCTGCGGCCTTTATCGAGTTCTTCATTGACTGATCAGTAATTACTGCAAAAAACCATGGTTGCTTGTTGGCTCCACTGGGAGCCGTTCCCGCTGTGGCAATTGCGTTTTTAATAATTTCCATATCTACTTTTTCATTAGAAAACTCTCTTATGGATCTTCGAGACGACATTGACTTCAAAAAGTCCATTGAAATATTTACTTTGGTTGCTGTTTTATTTTTGAAACTGACCAAATCCGTTGGCATTTGTTTTTCCATAATCCCTTTCTCTTAGCCCTGAATTGAACTCGAAACATTTAGAAAAGCTACCCCATCAAATTAGACTCGGTAAGATGATAAATTGTTTTACTATATCCACTTTTTTGATATATCTTTACACCTATGATACAAATATCAGATCATCTTGAAAAACTTCCTATTTTCCTAGAAGTCGTCAAAACCGGCTCGATTCGCGCAGCGTCAAAGAAGTTGAATATAAGTCAGCCCTCTGTCTCGCGAACAATACAAATCCTTGAAGAATCAGTATCTCATAGACTTTTAGTTCGTGGTCAAAATGGAGTTCAGATTACCGAATATGGCCAACGACTTTTAGATCTAGCTCAAAAAATAAAAAATGAAGTTGATCTCTTCGAGCAGCGAGGTGCCACAAAAGACGTCGAGGTTCAAAAAGTGAAGTTTGGGACGTATGAAAGTATCGCCGTCTATTTTTTCCCAAATTTTCTAAATCATCTCGCAAAAGTAAAATCGCAAGTGAATGTAGATTTATTAACCGCAACCAGTGACCAACTTGTAGATTACCTAAGAAGAAATATTGTGGATGCCATTTTAAGTGTAAATGTTCCCGCCTATTCAAGCATAATTTCCAAAAAACTGTTTGACGACTATTATGGATTTTACCACTCGCCGCTTCTTACCTTTGAACCAAATACGCCGATAATATTTTTTCCCAATGCGAAAGATTTTGATGGAAAAAAAATTTCTTCGTTTATTAAAGAAACTAGCTTAAAAAACAACCCGCAATTTTTATGTGAAAGTTTTGAACCTATTAGAGCTCTGACAAAAGCAAATTTAGGATTGGGAATACTGCCTTCGCGAGTTGCCTCAGAGGATTTGAACACTGGTAAACTTGTAGAGTGGAACCAGGAAAAAGGACGAACCAAAAAATTTGGAAAACATACGGTGTTTTTTTCATTTTTAAAACATCGTATTGGCGATGAACGATTGATCAAACTACTTCAAGAAATTGAAAAATTTGAATTGAAGTTGTAGAGATACAAACCACATTCATAATTATTCGACTAAATCTCCAATAACGAAATTCGTGTCGAAAACTTTTCTTGTTAGCCTCTAATGTTTTAGCCTAACTGTGACTTGAGCAGCTCCTGAAGATGGAACTATCAACATTTGCGTTTCCGTAGGGCCATATTTATTTTCTAAAAACGAAACTACGCTGGGTAGATAAGAAGTGAAATAGCTTATTTTTGCCACGCCACCTAGCTAGGCTCAAATCTAATTAAAGATGGTGACCTCACCCCGACTTGAACGGGGATCTAACGTTTAGGAAACGCTGGCTCTATCCAGTTGAGCTATAAGGTCACTATTCATCTTTTTAAGCTTATTTGGAGACAGATTCAAGAATACTTTTCGACGACCCCAAACTGAAGAACATTTTTTGGATGCAGGCTTAAAAACCGTTTTGTTTTGCGGTGGCAGTAAAGGAGAACAGCTACCAAAATCTGAAATCATGCTCGACAACTATCCTTTAATTTCCCGATTTCTAAACGATTGCAGCTTTGGAATGGTCACAAAGACATAGTCGCCACTACGTTCACGAGCGACGCCCTCGGTGATAATTGGTGTTTCAAAAGGAAACTCTTCACGCAGCGTTTGCGCTGAATGAGTAGCGATTTTCTTGCCACTTTCATCTTTTATTTCTTCGTTAAACTGTCGTTGCGTCGAAATTGATGCCCGATCTTTTTGTATGACGACGCTGACATTTTCTTTTTCGTGCTCCGGCACATAGGCTTTTAACACGTAAAAATGTTGGTTCTCGTTCAATTCACTACCGCGATCTTGAACTTTGTAAAACGGATCATCTTCTTTCCCCGCGTATTTCGACGATTGATTTAAAAAGTCACGATGTTGCTGAGCCAACTCTTTTGCATAGTTGCGTGCCTGGATTTGTAACGATACTTTGTTGTTGGTTTCATTTTTTTCATAAACGGAATCAAATCCACGCTTTTGGCTGCGCATACTGTTTTCATTGGCCTGTTTTTTGTCCATGTAGCGCTGATTATATTCGTTTTGCAAACGTTCTTCGCGCTTGTCATAATTCTGCTTCTTACCTGCGATTTCTTTTGTATATTCGTCGTCTAATTTTTTTTCTTTGGTTTCAATCTGAGTTTGCTTCTGGTTGATTTTATCGTCACCCATTTTATCTAAGCGCTCATATCGGGTCGAAATGTCCTCACGCAATTTATCTTCAGCGTTTTTTCCGCGCATGCGTTCGCCCTTGACGATTTCTTCGTTATTAGAACGCAAAGAATTCAGATTTGATTCTTGCCTCGTCTGGGTTTTATTAACCTGCTCGCGGTATTTCTGTGTCATTTTTTGGTATTCTTCGTTCGATTTTGATTTCGTCCGCTCAATACGCTCTTCTTGTTTTAATTCTTGTTCAGTCAGCTTTTCTTTATATGAACTATTAGCAGCTTCGAATTTTTCATTACGCGTCTTTTGCGCATCGTTTGTTTTTTTGTTGTATGAAGTTTCTATTTCTTTTAACTCGTTTTGGCTTTTGCTTACAACTTTTTGTCGCTTCTCTTGCGCACGGTCCATTTCTTTTTGCTGAGACTTTTCAATATGATTTATCGCGGCCGATTGAGTTTCGACGACATTTTCTTTTTTACCTTGATAGTAATCTTCTAGCTGATCGATTTCTTTTTCTTTAGAATCGACAAGCTTACGCTTTTTCTGCTGATAATCATTTTGAATATCAGTCAGTTTGCTGTTGTAACGATTTCGTTCTTTTGCGGGATCCACTGCCATATCTCATCGTAGCAGAGGTTACTTGTTTTCAGAAGGCGCAGCTGCAACTTCCCCTTCAGTCTTGGCTTTAGGATTAGGACAATAGTCCTTACCTGTCGTTCTTCCTTTGCAGCGCCAAGTGCTGATGTAGCGGACTTTCTCGTTAGGCTGGATAGTGTGGTAGCCGCGGTATTGCTCGGGGTCGAGTGTGGAAAGGAGAGTTTTTTTCCCGGTTTCTTCGGGGGCTGGTGACGTCACCGCAGTCGCACCCGTCACCGACGCCGTATCCGTACCGTTGCCATTGTCCGCATAGGATGTGATTTCTAGTTCGAATACGCGGTATTCTGCGAACGAGGCTGGGGACAAGGCTAGCAAAAGAATAAAAAAATACCGAAGCATAGTTTTTCTTCGGTATTTGATTTTATTACTTTAAATTTGCTTCGAATTACTTAAGGTTCATTAGGTATTTAATTTCTTTTGATAGGAATGATAATCGATCACTCAAATCTTTTAATACCATTGTGTTTTCTTGAAGGATTTCGAGTTCAGAGCGCGAACTCACAGGGAAATCAGACATTTCGTTGTACACTAAATTTTTCGCTACAGTAGCGCTACTATAATCGTTCGATAATATACTGTCAGAAAGTCCAACTAACGATTCGTTCGCTATGTCAGTTACGTTCAATAAGCGTAGGTCAGTTTTCATGTATACCTCGTGTTTGTCTTAGATTTTACATTTACGTTCGTGTTCATTCTTAGACTCGTGCTTTGAAAGCACAACTAGTCTAGTCTAGCCTAAAATTTCAGCAATTCTCAATAGAAATTTAAAAAATCTTTCATATTTCTCTTTCCCCGCGAATTCTAATATTCACAAGTCAGTGATTTCTTGTCGGTTTGTGCAATTTCTACTCGATCACTTTGGCTAGCAAGGTACGTGGCCATTACGCTGGAATCAGTGTCCTTATGTTTTAACCCCAGTACGTGGCCTATTTCATGGATCACAAGGGCTTGGATATTAATTTTCGCAGGACCTTTGTTGTTCAATGCTAAATCGTAGTACTGAAAGTCTTTGGCGTTAATACGGATATCGGCTTCTTTAATCGAGTCCCCTAACCAGTAAACGCTGGTGCGAGCTTGCTCGGTGGTCTTATTCGCTTCCCAATTAGGATAGAAGTAAATTACGTTTTCTGTGTCTTTCATGGAAACCGTGGGCCCATGAATAACATCGGCCTTACTAATGGTAATCAGAGTTTTACCATAAGCCTTGTTCCAAACCTCGGCCGCATGAACAATCGCTTCGTAGTACTCAGCAGGGACGGATTCATGTAGCTTCATCACGACAGGCAGATTGCCTTTCCATGAAATTCGCTCACCATAGACATTCTGAACAAATCCGCATTCTTCCTGCGATTTAGGCGCACAGGCTTGAACAAAGAAAAGCAGAACTACACAAACAAGCACTATATAAATAGATTGAAACCAATTTCTCATTCGAATTAAGACTATCGCAATAGAAATACCAGTTTGGGACACCTCCCTAAAATAGAAGGTAACCTACTGAAATAACTAATATTTTCATGCGTTCTGCAAAACACCCACAAAACCGTTCGTTTTTGAGATTTCTATTCAAAGACCAAACAAAATCTCCTAAGTTATTATTTTATCTACGTTTTACCTGTCTCAATTGTATACACCACCACTTTCCCCAGAACGCGCTTATGAAAACAACTGTTTCAGAAAATAGACGAGCCTGGGTGAGAGGAGGTTTCTCCTCTTCCAGTTTAAGATTGGATTCGTTGGTAGGTATTGCGCTGTCTCTCTAGGATCGCCACGATTGTAGCTAAGAGAAGCTGATTGGTCTTGCAGATGTTATAAAGCAAGACACTTGCCAACTTTTTTTACACTGTGATTTCAATTAGTTACAAAAATGGTGTCGTTTGTAGTCTGCCTAAATATTTGAAATGACTAGACTTTGGTGCTGGTTTGTCTCTTAGGTAGTGCTATGAATCGGTATAAGTTTCGCTTATTTATATCAGACTTACTTATAAGTATTATTAGGGCTCGATTGATGATCGGGGCGCTCGGTTTATCGGCAGCGGAATCGGACGCGGAGTCGGTTCCGGTAAACCGAAAGATCTTTCGAGGCTTAGTTGACCGGATTCTTCGCAGTGAACTTCTCAGTTCCCGCTTTCGCTTTCACAGTGCAATGATTCGGAGTGTACTTGTACCTCACATCAAGCAAAGTGTTCTTATCGTGGACGTACTGATATTGCGAATTCACGAAAAAGCGAAAATCAAATTGGCTCAAGACCGTAAGTCCGCAACTCTCAGAGTAATTGATGTAGTCGCCGTTCACACTCAAAACATATCCGTTCTGTGCGCTTTCGGTTTTTTTAATAGCGTAGATCTCGTCGATATCGCTGCTCTTTAAATACAACTTATTACTCGGCGTTCCCGCCTTTAAAATACGTATTTCTTTGAAACAGATTTCTTTGGCCATTACACCATTTTGATTCGTGTTATCGAAACAAAAGTCCGCCCACGCTGAGTTAAAAGACGATGTTAAAAAGATACAAAAAAGGAATCGAAATACTCTAAACATAAGAAACTCCGTCGTTAGTTCAGGTGTAATCCCGATTAAAATAACGTACAAGGAGATTCTATTGACCTTGTATTTACCCACTGTAATCTTAACAGGGTATTACAACATCAATCCACTAAGGAGATTGCATGAAAACGTTAGTTCAAGTGTTCACAGCAGGTATGGCTTTAGTTCTCCTCACTCAATGTAAAACTAATCCAAACAAAGCAGAAAAAATCGATACGGAAATCAAAAATCACGGTCAAGTCAGTGGTGACACCGCAGTTGGCGTGAAGGATGGCAACCTTGTAGTTCAGAAGAAAGTCCAAATGAACGAAGAGTTACGTCGCATGCAGATCGAAGTTTACGAACTTGAAGACCGCGTTTTCGGCAACCGCAAATATGGATCACTTGGTCTATACGGCGTCCTAAAGCAGTGTAAAGCTGACCTTTCAGAACCTAAAAATGGTGGCGATGGCAAATTAAAATGGACTGAGCCAATGGATCGCATCACCGACAAAGAAGACGAATTTAAAATCGGCTTAGACGAAAAAGACAAATTGGTGGGAGTGAGCGAAGAATTCCTTAAAGATCGTTTAGAGCGCTTTAGAGGCTATAAAAAAGTTTTGATGACTAGAGAAGATGAGTACGAAGAGAAAGTTCAGATCTGCAAAACAGAGATGAAATCTCGCCAGCAGGCTAAGGCTAACTAAGGCGATTCTGGCTTCGATCTAGATCTTTCGGTCGATCGGCAGCGGAATCGGACGCGGAGTCGGTTCCAGTAAAGTTTTGGTTTTGGTTACCAGTATATCGCGCTATTCAGTGCTCATAAAAAAACCCGGTTACAAGCCGGGTTTTTCTTTTTTTATCTGTGCTTTGCGATTTTCTATAACTAAGACCTAAACCTTACCGGAACAGCTTCCGCGTCCGATTCCGCTGCCGAAAAACCGAAGGCCCCGGCCCCGATCATCAATCGAGCCGACAACCCACTAATTCAAAGTCTGACGATATAGTTTATTCTTAATCTCAGCCAGTTTCTCAGGCACAACATCATACGGCTTCCCGCACATCTGACACATAACCTGCGCTGTCTCATTCTTAGCGATCATATCATCCAGCTCTTCGATTCCCAAAGTCTCTAACGCACGCACGACGCGTTCTTCGTTGCATGGGCAGTAATAGCTGATCGGAAAATTATGCTCGAGCTCAGAGAACTCAATGCCTTTTAAATAGGGTTTCACGAATTCTACGGGGTGTCCGCCTTTGACAATCTCTTCCGAAATTGAGGCGGTCACATCTTGAGAGTTTTTCAATAGCACATCTACGACATCATCGCCAACACCGGGCATGACTTCGATTAAAACGCCGCCTGCGGATTGCACTTTTCCGTAAGTATCTAAATAAACACCCAGCGAGATGATCGAGCGAATTTGATGAGACTGAATCAAATAATGGCCAAGGTCTTCGCCGATTTCCGATGTCACCATTTCTACTGTGCCATGATGAGGCTGTTTCTGAAATGGCAAATGGCGAGTGACTGACAATGTTCCCTGCCCTATGTGTTCTTTTAATTTTAAGCCCGAGGTGTATTTAGCGGGCTCATAGTACGTGTGCGGAGTGTAACCGCGCACTTGACCTTCGAAATGAGCTTCGGCGAATACGCGACCCATGGGACCGTCACCGCGGAAGTATAAACCGACTTGCTGTTTTTCTTTTAAATGACTGGCTAGCAATAAGGCACCCACCATCGCGCGGCCAACAGCAATTGTTGGCAGTGGATTGGTGTTTTGAATTCGCTGCATTTCTTTAACAACCTCAGTGGCGTTAACGGCTGCGACACGAATTGTAAAATCATTAGAAACAAAACGGTGGACTCTTTCCATAGAAATCTGAGTCAAACATTTTTTTAATTTTCTGTCCATAGCTAATTTCGATTGAAACCGCGTTTCTCTAGATTTAGAGTGAACACAAGAGTGAGGTTTTGATTGAATTTTATCCTATTCAGACATGCGGAAAAAAGCTCCGAAATGGTAGCGGATTCTTCTTTATCGCCAAATGGCTTCAATCAAGCGCGCAATTTAGTGCAACTTATTCAATCAAAAAAATTACCACCACCGTCCCATTTATTTTGCTCCCCTCGTAAACGCACTAGCGAGACTTTATCATTTGCCGCAGAACAAATGCGTTTAAAAATTACATCGTCGCCACTTTTAGATTTAAGAACCGAGAATGAATCTTCAAAAGACTTTCGTTTGCGTGTTCAAGAATTTCTAGTTGGATTTCAATTGGACATTCCGGACAACGCTAAAAATCCACCTACCGTTTATGTCTGCACTCACCAAGATTGGGCCGAGGAATTTATATCTATCATTGAAAGCTCCACAGATTTAAATCAGCCCAAGTATGGTATCTGGCCAAGTGGACAATATATGTTTTTTGCCAAAACCGATTTGTGGCATTTAATGGATCTCAATCGCCTATGAGTATCTGGTGCGTTGGGCGCAATTACGCAGAACACGCTAAGGAATTAGGCAACTCTGTACCGACTCAACCTTTGTTTTTTCTAAAATCATCTTCGACATTGGTTCATGGCAATAGCATGCCCTACCCAACTCATGTTCTGTCGCTTCACTATGAATTGGAAATGGCCTTTCGGTTTGATGAGAAATTGCGTTTGTCCCATATTGCGCTGGCTTTAGATTTGACCGATCGTCAGCGACAGAATGATTTAAAAGCTAAGGGTGAACCTTGGACTCTGGCTAAATCGTTTAAAAACTCGTGTCCGATCTCGCCTTGGATTCCTTTTGATTCTAATGAAATATATACATTTGAATTGCAAATAAATGGGCAAAAAAAACAGGTCGGCGATCAGAATTTAATGATTTTTAAATGGCCCGAGCTTGTTTCCTTCTTGCACCTTCATTTTCCTATTACGGAAGGCGACATATTGCTTTCGGGAACCCCGTCCGGCGTGGGTTCTATCCAAAAAGGCGATGTCCTAAAATCCGTGCTAAAAAACCAAAAACAGCAAATCCTTATTGAGTGGACTCTGAAAATAGAGTAACAATTCTCTATGTCTAAAATTCAAAGGAAGAGCTATGTCCACATCAACTGATGCTGATCAAAAACGTATTGTAGAAATTGGTAGTGAAATTTTAAAAAAGATGGAATCTAATTCCAAAGTTTCTTTGTTCTCTAAAGACTTCTGGTACGGCAGCATTATGGATTGGAGCATGAAGAATGAAACATTCAAAACAAACATGTTTCGCTTCGTCGACGTTCTTCCTTCACTCAACACATCATCTGAAGTGGCGCAACATTTAAAAGAATACTTCACTGAAGGCGGAGCTGAATTACCAAGCGTGTTCAACGTCGGTTTAGGTTTAGGTAGCTTAGCTCCGGGTTTGATGGCAGGTGCGATTAAGAAAAATGTAACTCAAATGGCGAAAATGTTCATCACGGGTGAAAATCCCAATGAAGCCCTTTCCGTGTTGAAGAAAATGCGCAAGAGCAATATGACATTCACTGTAGATATCTTGGGTGAAGCGACGTTGTCAGAAAAAGAAGCGGCAGAATACACCAGCAAATATCAAGAGTTAATGGATGGCTTAGCTAAAGACGCCGAAAAATGGGATACAAATACGTTGCTTGATACAGATGCAGAAGGCGCGATTCCTAAAGTGAACGTGTCTGTGAAAATGTCGGCACTGTATTCACAAATCAATGACCGCGCATGGGACGAAACCAAATCCATCGTTAAAGATCGCCTTCGTCCCTTGTTTAAAAAAGCAATGGAGAGAAATATATTTTTAAATCTAGATATGGAACAGTATTCGGTTAAGCACATGACTGTAGAAGTGTTCAAAGAATTATTGATGGAACCCGAATTACGTGGTTACAAATTCTTTGGTTGCGTGATCCAAGCCTACTTAAAAGATTCTAGTGATGACATCAAAGATCTCAGTGCCTTTGCCAAAGCTCGTCAGACTCCCTTCACTGTTCGTTTAGTGAAAGGTGCCTACTGGGATTACGAAACGATTGATTCGGAACAAAAAAATTGGTCAGTTCCCGTTTACACGGTGAAAGCAGAATCGGATGCTAACTACGAATACTGCGCAAAACTTCTAATCGACAACTACCCTCACATTAAAGCCGCGTTTGCGTCTCACAACGTACGAACGTTGTCGGCATGTTTGCACTATGCGCAAACTAAAAACGTTCCTAAGAATGGTTTTGAAATTCAAATGTTGTTCGGAATGGCTGAGCCTATCAAGAAAACATTCTCGGAAATGGGGTACCGCGTGCGTGAATACGCTCCCGTGGGTGAATTAATTCCGGGGATGGCCTACCTTGTTCGTCGTCTTTTAGAAAACACGTCGAATGAATCTTGGTTGCGCGGAAAATTTGCGGAAAATAAATCGATGGATGAACTGCTCGCTGATCCAACGACTAAAATTCCTAAACCAGGAATGCCGCCGGCTCCGGGACAATACAAGTCAACGGCAGCTCAGCACACTTTCCAAAATGAACCGTTGTCAGATTTTGCAATCGAAGCGAATCGTAAACTTATGCAAGATGCATTGAAAAACTTCAAAGTAGAAACTACGAAAACAGTTCTTCCTGAAATTAATTTCAAACCAGTTACAACGTCTGAATTTTTAAATCGCGAAAATCCATCACAATCATCTCAAGTTTTGGCGAAGATTGGTTTAGCTACGAAAGAAATGGCGGAAACCGCGATTCAAGAATCTAACAAAGCCTTTCATATTTGGAAGAAAACGCCAGCGGCGACGCGCGCTGATTATTTACGTAAACTAGCTAAGATGATGCATGATCGTAAATGGGAATTAATGGCGACGCAAATTTTTGAAGTCGGCAAACCGTGGGCAGAAGCAGACGGTGATATCGGTGAAGCCATCGATTTCTGTAATTACTATGCAGATCATATGGCTGAAATGGCATCCCCTCTGAAAGTCGGCGGCGTTCCCGGTGAAATCTCACAATATATTTATAAACCACGTGGCGTTTGTTTAGTGATCGCACCTTGGAACTTTCCTCTAGCGATTCTGTGCGGACAAGTCGCTGCGGCGTTAGTGACTGGTAATACAGTGATCATGAAGCCAGCGGAACAAAGTTCCCTGATGGCAAATAGCTTGTACCAAATGATTAAAGAATTAAATTTACCAACAGGCACAGTTCAGTTTATGCCGGGTCTTGGAGAAGTCGTTGGCGAGTATTTAGTTAATCATCCGTTAACAAGCACGATTGCGTTCACGGGTTCCATGAATGTTGGTCTTCACATTTTAAACAAAGCAACGATTCCACAAAAAGGCCAACAGCATGTCAAACGATGCATTATCGAAATGGGCGGCAAGAATGCCGTAATTATCGATAGCGATGCGGATTTGGATGAGGCCGTCGATGCGGTTGTTTATTCAGCATTTGGTTTTGCGGGACAAAAATGTTCAGCGGCTAGCCGTTGTATCGTCCTTGAAGACGTTTACGAGAAATTCTCGCAGCGCTTAGTGGAAGCGACAAAATCAATCACAGTTGGTTCTATAATGAATCCAAAAAATTACTTAGGACCTGTCGTAGACAAAGAAGCATATGATCGCATCCAAGGTTTAATTGCTAAATACTCTGGTCAGTACAAAGTACTTCAGTCAGCACAAACCAGCACGGAGGGTTACTTCGTATCCCCTACTATTTTCGGCGATGTCCCTGCGGATTCTGACTTAGCTCAAGAAGAAATTTTTGGCCCGGTGTTAGCTTTGATTAGAGCCAAAGACATGGATCAAGCACTTGAATTTGCAAATGGCACTAAGTACGCTCTCACTGGCGGATTGTTTTCTAGAAGCCCGGCCAACATTGCTAAAGTTCGTAATGAATTCGAAGTCGGCAACTTATATATCAATCGTGGGATCACGGGTGCGATGGTAGATCGTCATCCATTTGGAGGTTTTAAAATGAGCGGCGTCGGTTCTAAAACCGGCGGACCTGATTATTTAAAACAATTCGTTGAACCCATTTGCGTGACGGAAAATACTCTACGTCGCGGCTTTGCTCCGCAAGAATAGCTTTTATATTTAAACGAGACGCCTTTATAAAAAGCGTCTCGTTCTGATTCATTTTTGTGTTAAAAAATGTTAACAAACGTATTTAGAGATCCCAGCCACCCTCCGATAAGTCCAGTATGAGAAATTATTCTGTACGTATATGGACCCAGATTTTAACAGCCTGTTTTCTTTTTACGGGCTGTATGGTGGATTCACGGTTTTCTTCAAATTTAGATCCGGCCGGTCAAACTACCGTCGAGGAACCCGTTCCTATAACCGAACCCGTAACATCACCAACTATAACTCCGGTGGCGTGCCCAGCAAACTTTGTAAAAATCCCAGCAAATACGACATTAAATACTCAAGACTTCTGTCTTTCAAAATTTGAAATGAAGGCGTCTTTAAATGACGGAACTCCGGTGTTTGACACTAACAATAGTGGCACGCCATTGGATGCTTCACTACACAAACCAGAATCACGAGCCAGCGGTCTTCCCTGGGTGAGACTCACGCTGCCTCAAGCCGCCGCAGAGTGCGCCAGTTTAGGATCCGGCTATCACCTATCTACTGTAAAAGAATGGCAAGCAGCAGCCCTCAATGTTGAATCAGTGGCATCGAACTGGAGTGGAAGTGCTGTCGGATCTGGTACTATAATCCGTGGACATTCTGATGGAGCGATCTCGGCAGCCGCCGTTACTGAAGGTTATGCTGTTGCGGGAGTTTTATTACTAGGTGCCGGTCTTGACTCGGATCCGTTCGTGGGCACAGGACAAATTTCGGGAACACAAAAACGCACCTACAGTTTAACTAACGGCGAAATTATTTGGGATCTGTCCGGAAACGCACGCGATATCGTCGACCCAAACGGAAGCGCGGTCGGCATAAACTATACGGGTCCTGGTAGTGCAGGATTCTACGAAGTATCTGGCTCTGAACTATCTTCGATGATTTCTAGCGTAACATTCGCCGCGATGACAGGTGGATTGACGATGAGTTTATTTTCGCCGGCAACACCAGCACTAACAAATACCACTAACGAAATTGGACGAGTTTATATCAGTAGTGGCGCGCGAACAGACCGAATGATTACACGCGGTGGAAATTTTAGTAGCAGCAACAGTCCCGGCTTGTTTGCCGCTGATTTCGATTCCGCAACCACGGGAACGGCATCTTCCGCCGGTTTTCGCTGCGCAATTGTGCCTTAGTCTAATCCACAAAAGACGTTGAATTTTTTGTTTCGACGGGAACAGTCTCTTGCTCGAGCTGCGCACCCATCGTCATTTTTAATGTGAACGCCAGCAGTCCACCAAAAAGTGCACCACCGATATGCGCCGAGAATGCGACACCGCTAGAGACTCCAGGGATCTGCGAAGCAAAAGATGCTAAGTCTGAAATCAGATACATTGGTATGATAACCATTGTGGGTAAATAAATATAACCGTAGTTACCTTCACTCGGGCTTAGGAAATAATAGAACCGAGTATTTTTCCGCAGGTAATAAAACGAATAGAATGAAATCAGTCCACTGACAGCACCGCTGGCGCCGACCATGGGAATTAATGTTGTTGGATTAAAATATAAATAGAATAAACCACCCGCAATACCGCTAAATAAATAAAGCATGACAAAACCAACGGCACCCAACACTGATTCCAACGAATATCCGATCAAAAACAAGAACAGCATATTGCTGAATAAATGCCAGATGTTCATATGTGAAAACTGATAGGTGAACCAGCTGAATGTCTGCTTATTCCCATGTGACAAACCCAGCATAAATAATGTCTGTTGTTTCACTTTTTCTTGATATTCGGAAACCATTTTCTTCCAATAGTTCCAGCGAATTTCATCTTTGTCCCAAGATCGATTTTCAATCGAGGCGATAAAACTGATATCTCGCAGGGCCGTAGAACTTAACATAGCTCGCTGATCAGCATTGTTGAAATCATACTGAAGCAACATTTTTTTATTATCACCAATCTCTATATTCTCGTTCAAATATTTGTGATAGTACTGCGCCGTTAGCTCTGCACCGCCAGGACTAAAGAGTTTTGATTTTACCTTTTCATCGTCTGACTGAGTAAAAAACAAAAAAAACAAAACCACGTTTGCTAAAATAAGAATATTTACGAAATTGATTTCTAACCGATTAAAAAATATTCTCGGCCAAGGGAAAATCATGGCTTCACGCTCATTCTCTTAAGAAAACGGCCTTTTCTGGCGTCCCAACCTACTTTCAAATTCTTTTCAGAGGCAGGACTACGTGAACCCTGCTCGTTTAAAAACAAGTACGAGGTCATGTAATATAATTCCAAGTTTTTATTCCAATCTAAATGAGTATAAAGAATATCGAGGATGGCGAATACTCGCGTGTGGTCATTTTTTGCTAGGGACTGATTCATATCGACTAGTAAATTCAGCACATCTTCATCGTCTAGTTTGATTTTATCATAGTCTAGGACCACATTCGTTTGGCAAAGCAATTTATCCGTTTGCATAGCACAGTATTTGTTTTTATATGATTCTTTTAAATCGTCGTTATTCGTAGTTACATATTGAGCAAGATAGTTAATCGCGGCTTGGCTGTTAGCTCCATCGAACGATTTTTCGACCAGTTCACGGGCACAGTTTAAATTCTCGGTCTCGCGAGATTTCGACAAGTAATTCTTTACATAAAAGGACAACGATTCCGCGCACTTCGTTTTTGATTTCACCAAACTGTCTACTTTTGGCGATGACACTGTTTTGTAAAAAACCAATCCCGCCATTAAGAAAAAGAAAATGATCGACGTATGGGTCCATCGAACGATTATCTTTTTGAACTCAGGGTGAATCTGATCATGCTTAGTTTTCCGTAAACTTATTAACTGAGTCTGAGCCAACCGGTCATAAAAAGTCGATCGATCCCCTCGCATGATTATTTCCATAAAGGGAATACACGCAGCCAGAATAGCTTGAAATTTAAATATAGAGCGAAACAACGTCGGCAAGACTTGAGGACGACCACCCGCGTGATCAGTAACTCTCATGTATAGAAATCGATGCCCAGGCGTTGCTCCGTGAAAATAGATAAACATAGTTTCGTACAGGATAAACAAAGCGAAAGTAACAAACACATATTGAAATACGAGTGGGTAAACTTCGTTTGAAGCCTTGCTAAAAACAGCCCAACGTAAATCATTGTTGATTCCACCGCAAAAAAGTGAAACGACGGGAGCTAGAATTAGAAAATCTATAACATTGGCAAAAAATCGGTCTAAATAGGGTGCCGGGTTCGGCTTGCTTTGGCTCGAGATGTCTTCGGAAAGATCGTGAATAACCATATCACTTTGTCGACAACGTAATCAGTTTTTAAGAGACTAGATTTTATGAAAATTACCCTCTCCGCAGAAACTTCCTGTAAAGAGGGTTTAGAATTATAGGACTTTAAGCTGGGTTAATTTGCCAGCTGAATCTTTGTCTAGCTGTAGGCGGTCGATAACCATGCCTTTTTGATCAAGCAGTTCGTACACTTCACTGACATCTGAACGATTCGATAATTTAAAATGCACTGCTTTGTCGTTAAATAAAGAGATGTATTTTTTAACAAACAGCTCACCATCAGCTATTTCTATGCGTGATTCAGAATCATCTTCTGATTGCACAGCTAAAACACGTTGCTGATCCGATTTGACTCGGTACTTACCTTCTAACGAAGAGAAAATCATTTCATCTTTCAAAGATGGCTCTTGAGATTTAAATCCTACGATATTTTCTTGAGTCGCAATTTCTTTTGCTAAAAGATGTTCTTTTAAAATAGCTTGTTTATTGTCCATTTGAATAGACGCGACATTTCTGGAGCCCGCGCCAAACTTATTAAAATCAGAGATCCACTGATTGGCCGCTACCGTAAAGACAAAAAGGCCGAGTACTGATAAACCAAGTACAGCTTTTTTCTCTTGCGTACGCTGCATTGATTTCTGACGAATCATTCTGTTTGAAGGAAACTCTAGAATATTGCCGTCTTTATCTTGCTTGCTCATTTAACCCTCTCTTATTATCTTAACATTTCAGCACGTTTTCACGTATCTACTTTCTCGTCTTATTTTCAAAAAAATGAAACTAAGACTTTCGCCGTGTTTCCTTGAGTACATAGCGAACGGAATGCCACGCGGGGTTAACTACGTTCGTTTAGAAAGCATAAATCTATCATACTATTAGTCAACTGACCTGTATCATATGACATATCATAATGAGACGTACTTTGAGACACGCATGAAGACATACAAAATTTTATATCTCGTATCATTATGGATGATTTATTGGCTAGCCGTGGCAGGAGCCACTATCTATGTTTTGCCGGTATATCTAAATGCCGACCAGCTTCATAACTCGTGGATTACTTGCATTCACTTTTCTATATTTGCCATCGTATCTGCCAATTTTTTTTAAAGTGCTCACTTATTTGGTTTTGAATTTTAGATACGGCCTGGCTTTATCGTTTGCCATGCATTTATGTTTTTATTTTGCCACAGGGGTCGTGCTGCGCACATTCTATTCGCGCTAACTTGGCTGCATTTTGATTAGGAACGATTTCAGATTGGTTT
>NCGL01000099.1 GCA_002256935.1 Bdellovibrio sp. 28-41-41 | reverse complement strand
GCCGAAGTCTAAGCTTAAACACCTACGCCAACTCATCGCCGAAATATCCCCCGAAGGCGATTTTTAAAGTCAATAGACCTACTCAACGATTACAGTACAAACTTACAAAGGACAATGGCGAAACAACTACCTTTGTTGGAGTTGGTCTATCTTTACCTATTCCAGTTCTCACTACTAACAGTGGAAATCGTCAGTATCGTTCGCAGAAACTAATTGAGGCAGAGTTGGTTGCGGATCAATCTCGCAAAAAACTTTCAGCTTCTAGAAGTGAATTGGTGAATAGATACAATAAAATGATCGCCAGCCTAAAGAATTCATTAAGCCTAAAGGCGCTCGAAGAACGACACGAGAAAGTTGAACGTCAATTCTTTAAGGGCCTGGTATCTAGTCCTCTAGTAATTGAAGCTCATCGACAGTTATTCGATCTTGAAGAGCGAAGAAATGCTTCAGAGCTGGAAGCCTTAGAAACATACGGACGAATTCTAATAATGGATAATAAATTCAACGAGGTTGTATTATGAGATCAAGATTTTTAACGATCTTATTTAGTGCCCTATTGATGTTTTGCTTCTACGAAAATGTTGGAATGGCCAATGAGTCGAAGAAAGATGAGCACAAGCACGAAAAAGGCGAGAAGCAAGAAAATCATGGAAAAGAGACCGAAGAAAAACATGACGATCACGAACATGGATCGGAAGAAGGCGAAAAGCATGACGACCATGACGAGGGTGGCGGGCATGGCGGCCATGGCCACGAAGAAGGCAATGAAAATATAGGTCCAGGCAAAGGGATCGTGAGTGCAAGTGAAGCGGAAGGTTTTCAGATTTCTCCGGAAGCTGAAAAGAACTTTGATGTTAAAAAAGTTCAAGTTCCGGCTTCTGCGCAATTCGAGATTCCTAAAACAGCAATCGTTACCGCTGGGACAGAAGTAAATTTATATCGCTATCGTGATAGCCACTACAAACGCGTCGATTTTATCTTCGTCAGTAAGTCTGACAAGAAAGCTGTTATTAAGTCGAAAGATTTAAAAGCGGGTGATCAAATCGTAGTTGAAGGAACTGGCTTACTTAGAATCGCCGAGATTGCTGCCTTTGGTGGCGCTCCCGAAGGTCACTCTCATTAATTATAAGGAATTAAATATATGTTAAACAAAATTATACGTTTTTCCATATTCAATCGAGGAGTGATTCTGTTGTTAACACTCCTAATGGTTGTTGCTGGAATCTACAGTTTTCAAAGTCTTCCGATTGATGCTGTTCCTGATATCACGAATAATCAGGTGCAGATTAATACAGTCATTGAAGGTTTAGCCCCCGAAGAGATTGAAAGAACAATCACGTTTCCAGTTGAATCATCAATGCGAGGTATTGCCGGAGTTCAGCAGGTTCGTTCGATCACTCGATTCGGCCTTTCACAAGTTACAGTCGTGTTTAAGGACGGACTAGATATCTATCGCGCACGTCAACTTGTATCTGAACGACTTCAAGGAGTTGCGGCGGACTTGCCTCCGACGGCAAAGCCTGGCTTGGGTCCAATTTCAACGGGTCTTGGAGAGATCTATCAATACGTGATCGATTTCAAGGAGAAAAAATCCGGTGATGAGCGCACTCGCCAGCTAATGGAGTTGAAATCGCTTCAAGATTGGTTCGTTAAACCTCGACTATTAACAGTTGAAGGCGTCGCTGAGATCAATACATCTGGTGGATTTGAAAAGCAGTTTCACGTTCAGCCCGATCCGAAGAAAATGGCTGCTAATGGAATTCATTTTGACGACATCGTTCAAGCTCTTGAGAAAGTTAATAGAAACGTCGGCGGAGGATACGTAGAACAAACTGCCGAGCAGTTTTTAATTCAAGGTGTGGGTTTAATTAAAAATCCTGATGAAATCGGTCGCGTTCCGGTAAAGACTTTAGAGTCTTTTAGAACGATCACTATCGCTGACATTGCAAAAGTAACTCTAGGAAAAGAATTACGAACCGGATCGGCAACTTTTGACGGTGAGGAAGCGGTTCTTGGAACGGTTATGATGTTGTTAGGTGAAAACAGCCGGACAGTATCAACTCGTGTCCATGAAAAAATGGCCGAGATTAATAAGCAACTTCCTGAAGGTGTATCGATCACAACTGTATACAATCGTTCTGATCTGGTGAACGCAACTCTTGGTACAGTTGAGCATAACCTTATTATGGGCGCTATGCTTGTAACGATCATTCTCCTGATTCTATTAGGAAATATTCGAGCGGCTATTATTACGGCAGTGACCATTCCATTCTCTCTATTAGCAACGTTTCTAGTAATGAAGCCGATGGGTATCTCTGGAAATTTAATGAGCTTAGGAGCGCTAGATTTCGGTATTATCGTCGACGGTACGGTAATTGTTTTGGATAACTGCGTTCGCTATATTCACAAACGCTCTCAGGAATTCGGAAGATCGTTATCTCGTGAAGAAGTGAAGGAAGCCGTCTACGAAGCAACAGTGGAAATTAGAACGGCGGCCGGTTTTGGTGAGTTAATCATCATCATGGTGTTCCTACCAGTATTTGCTTTGACTGGCGTTGAAGGCAAAATGTTCCAACCAATGGCTTCTACGTTCATTTTTGCGGTGGCGGCTTCATTAATAATGTCATTCACTACAGCACCCGCTTTAGCGAGTGTGTTCTTGTCAGGAAAAGCTGCAGATAAAGAGCCTAAATTGATGGAGTGGATTCGCGCAATCTATATCCCAATCTTTAATTTTGCATTTAAACGCGCAAAAATGACGATGGCATTGGCCGTAGCTTCCGTTGTGGTGGGTGTTGTATTGTTCGCATCTCGCGGTGCTGAATTCTTGCCTCAACTTGGTGAAGGGTCATTTGCGTTTCACATGATTCGACCTGTGAATGCAAACTTAACTCAGTCGGTTGAAATGCAACGTAAAGCGGACAAAGTGGTAGAAACTTTCCCAGAAGTTAGTCACGTGTTCTCTCGTATTGGTACGAGTGAAGTGGCGACTGATCCTATGGGTGTTAACGTTTCGGATAGTTACATCATGCTTAAGCCACGTTCTGAATGGAAAGAGATCGATGGTAAAAAACGTACCTACCAAGAGTTGACTTCGGCAATCGTAGAAAAGTTGAACCTGGAAGTTCCGGGACAAACATACCTTGCATCTCAACCTATTCAGATGCGTTTTAATGAATTGCTAGAGGGAACACGGGCGGATGTATCAGTTAAGATCTTTGGTCCTGATCTAGATACCCTAGTTCAAACTGCAAAAAAGATTCAAGAGGTTGCATCGGAAGTGAAGGGAGCTGGTGACGTCGAAGTAGATCTTGCCGGTACCTCGCCTGTTCTTAAGATCGAGCCACAGGAAGCAAATCTTAAGAAATATAATGCCTCTATCTCTGATGTGCTTAACGCAATCTCGATTGCTTTAGGCGGTCAAGAAGCTGGCTACTTATATGAAGCTGAAAAGAAGTTTCCAATCGTGGTTCGGATGGATAACGATCTTCGATCTGATATCGATGCCATTCGTGAACTTCCAGTTGGGATTGCTACGAATACTATTGTGCCTCTAAAGGACCTAGCTTCGATCAAGTTTCAAGAGACTTATGGTTCAGTGAATCGTGAGAACTCAAATCGTCGAACTGCCGTACTGATTAACTTGCGCGGTCGAGATACCGAATCTTTCGTTAACGAAGCTCGCGCATTGGTAGAGAAGGAAGTTAAATTACCAAACGGATACTATGTCGAGTGGGGCGGTAACTTCAAGAACTTGGAACAAGCCCGTTCTCGATTGATGATCCTTGCTCCGGTTGCGATGGTACTGGTGCTCATGATGGTTTACGCGGCGTTTGGCAGTGTTGCACAAACATTGTTGATTTTTGCATGTGTGCCTATGGCGCTGGTCGGCGGCGTTATCGGTCTGATTTTGAATGGTCTGCCATTTAGTATTTCAGCAGGTATCGGATTTATCGCGTTGTCGGGCATAGCGGTTTTGAATGGGGTCGTGCTTGTAAACTTCTTCAATCAGCTAAAACTTGAGGGAAAGACAGGAAAAGATTTGGTTCTACAAGGGACTTTGGTTCGATTACGTCCAGTTATGATGACCGCTTTGGTTGCTGTATTTGGGTTTATTCCGATGATGCTTTCATCGGGCGTTGGGTCTGAAGTTCAGAAACCGCTGGCGTCGGTAGTTATCGGTGGAATTATTTCATCGACTCTACTTACTCTGGTTGTACTACCAATCGTATTCTCGGTGTTTGAATCAAAAATGAAAGGACGAGTCGCCCACTAAATAGGAGTTGTTATGGATCAATTGGCATTTTCGCACTTTGGTGCGCATGCTCAAGAGAATCCAAACAAGGAAAGTATTCTACGGGCTCCGACCGAACTAACAAGAAGAGAAAGACCGGATTACACATGGTATCCGGTCTCAGTGATGGTTGTGTTTGTGGGAATGCTAATATGGGGATTCTTTATCGTCGGTAAGGGAAAGAAAGGGAAAAAACTAAAACGGGTTAAAACGAAAAAAAAATATGGTCGCTGGATGGATAAGCCGTACTAGTTTCTTCCAAAATCAAAATAATTGGAGATTAAATGAAAAAAATTAAGTTAGTTTTTTTAATGTTATCGGTATTAGCGTTCAATGTAGGATGTGCCCATTACCACAAAATTATGGGAACCGAGCAAAAATCTGAAATTCCTGAAGGAGTTAGGGTTAAAATTGGATCGCCCGAAGTTAAAGAAGGTGATTCTGTCGACATTTTTAAAAAGGTGTGCCCCAAGAGAAAATCAAATCCGAAGATTGAGCAAGTCGATCATTCTTGCGATTCGGTAAAAGTTGGAACTAGTAAAGTCATTAAGATACTTACCAAAGACACGGCGATAATTGAAACGCCGACGTTTAAGGTAGAGGGTGAGATGACAGTCGAGAAGTCAGACAATTAAATCAACAAAAGCGAATATTCGCTTTTTAAAAAGGAGTACGTATGAAACAAGTTTTATTAACGGTTGTGGCGCTTGGTCTGCTAACGGGCACGTCAGCTTTTGCTGGCGACGAGCATAATCACAAAGATAAGAGTGCGCATGCGCACAAAGATCACAAGTGTAAAAAGTGTAAGAAGGACGAGAAGAATTGTAAGTGCGATGATAAAGACAAAAAACACGAGGACCATGAACATGAAGACGACAAGAAAGATTCAAAGTAACATAACACTTTTG
Organism: Bdellovibrio sp. 28-41-41; assembly: GCA_002256935.1. Lineage (GTDB taxonomy): Bacteria > Bdellovibrionota > Bdellovibrionia > Bdellovibrionales > Bdellovibrionaceae > UBA2316. The sequence continues at coordinate 3,615 of NCGL01000099.1, read as the reverse complement.
GTTTTGAATCTTTCTCTGGTTTTCCTTGGCGGTTGTTCCGCACTCCCACGACACGAACATGTCGTGGGAGATATTAGAACTTCAGAGAACGGTGCGGCTACCGTATGCCTGGAAGGGCGGAGCATTCAAAATGGTAAGACTCTAGAGATTTTCGAAAGCAATTGCCGGAGAAAGGCCCACCAAAAAAGATGGAGTACAGTTACTCGAGTGGAGTGCGTAGAACAAAAGTTGTCAGATGCGATTGTAACTTCAAGTGAAAATATTCACGAAGTCGTATTGAAAACCGAAAACATGGCACCAATAAAAGCCGGAAGCTTTGTGAAAAAAAATTAGCAGTTAAAAGGTAAACTTATGAATGAAACCCAAGATTCAACGATTGTTGTAAATAAACTCAATAAAAGTGTTACATCAACATTTAACGTCGCCGGAATGGATTGTGCTGACGAAATAGCAGCTATCCAGAATAGTCTGAATACTCCAAAAATAGGTAGGGTAACGGCAAATTTGATGTCGTCTCAAGTTCAAGTCGAACATGATCCAGACATCACTCGAGATGATGTCAAAGCGTTGATTAATAAATCCGGGGTTACGGTTCGTGATGAGAAAGTCACAGCGTCGTTTTATTCGAATAATAAATCTCGAGTTTGGCTAGTTGTGACCTCGGGGGTTTTGTTGTCGGTTGGTTTGCTGCTACAATGGTTGGCTAGTCCGCCAGAAGAACTACTATTTGGTCTCTTTTTAGCATCCACTTTGTTAGGCGGATCGCTAATTGCTCCAAAAGCATATAGAGCAGTGAAGCAGTTCTCTCTAGATATGAATGTATTAATGGTGATAGCTGCTGTGGGAGCCTTTTTCATTAGAGAATATTCCGAAGGTGCGGCCGTTGTCTTTCTATTTTCGCTAGCGGAGTTGCTCGAAGCATTTAGTGTGGCGCGCGCAAGAAAAGCTATCCAGGATGTACTCTCAATTACTCCCCAAAATGCTCTGGTTGAAACTCCAAAAGGTAGGTTTGCAAAACCTGTAGAGGAAGTTCAAATCGGGGAGACAATTATAATCCTAGGTGGTGATCGAGTTCCGTTAGACGGAATCGTTGAGAAAGGTACCTCTTCGGTTAATCAAGCTCCGCTAACTGGGGAATCGCAGCCAGTCTTCAAACAGATTGGTGACACTGTTCTGGCCGGAACGATCAATGAAACTGGCACGCTGACCGTAAAAGTTAAAAGTCTTTTCAAAGACTCAAAAATTTCAAACGTAATTAGAATGGTAGAGGACGCTCAAAGTCAGAAAGCTCCTGCCCAACTATTTGTAGATAAATTTGCGAAAATATACACCCCGGTAGTTACTGTGATTGCTATTTTGCTGGCGATTGTTCCGCCGCTTTTGTTTAGTGGTGATTCAAATACTTGGTTGTATAGATCATTGGTGTTTCTTGTTATTGCCTGTCCATGCGCCCTGGTAATTGCCACGCCTGTATCGGTAGTGTCCGCGCTGACAGCGCTTGCAAAAATGGGAGTTCTCGTTAAAGGCGGAGTCTATTTGGAATCACTAGGGAAACTTCGCGCACTTGCAGTGGATAAAACAGGTACAATTACTGAAGGTGTCCCCAAAGTCGTATCGACAAAATTGATTAAAGCCGATTCAGAAGTAGAACTGCTAACCATTGCTTTATCATTAGAAAAAGAATCCACACATCCTTTAGCGCGAGCAGTTGTTAAATATTCTGAAGATAAAAAAATTCAGGCAAAACCTGTTCACGGATTCAAAGTCATTCAAGGAAAAGGCATTGAAGGAACAATCGACTCTTTCTCGTTTTTTGCAGGTAACCATAAATTGGCTCACGAGTTAGGTGTTTGTACACCTGAGATTGAAACTTACCTAAAATCATTAGAGAGCGAAGCACAGTCTGTCCTTGTAATTGGACGTAAAAATGATGGACAGTCCTATGGTAAGATTCTTGGAATTCTGGGAATGGCTGATGAACCAAGAGCAAACGTAAATCAGGCAATCAAAGATCTTCACAAAGAGGGCATTTTAGAAATTTCGATGCTAAGTGGAGACAATCAATTAACCGCAAGTGCGATAGCAAAACGCGTTGGAATTGACTCGGCAAAAGGCGATATGCTTCCCGAAAACAAAGTGGAAGAAATCAAAAAACTTATAGAGCGGCACGAATTTGTAGGAATGGTTGGCGATGGAATTAATGATGCGCCAGCGCTAGCTCAGGCGACAATCGGTATCGCAATGGGCGCAGCTGGAACTGATGCAGCAATCGAAACAGCGGACGTTGCGCTAATGACGGATGATTTAAATCAATTGGCAAAAGCTGTAAATAAAGGTCGAAAGGCTTTGAATATAATTAGATTCAATATTACGTTTGCGTTGGTAACCAAGGCGATTTTCATAGTATTGGGAGCTTTAGGATACTCAAGCCTTTGGCTGGCGGTGGCAGCAGATATGGGCGCTACGCTTTTGGTTATAGCGAATTCATTAAGACTATTGAACGTAGAGAAATAGAAACATAAGGAATTAAAAATGGCTTCGAAAAAGAAGAAAGTAGTTAAGAAGAAATCGAAAAGCGTGAAAGTCCCGAAATCGCTTATGAAAAATGATAAGGTTCCTTCGAGAAAAATTGCTCCATATTTTGACACTCAAGATCGAAGCGCGGACTCCAACCCAAATGTTGAAGTGCCCTTGAGTGTGACGCCCGATTCTTATCAAACGAATAGTCGGCCTAAAAAGTGATCCACACGTATTTAATAGTAAAAGATCATACGTTAGAGTGAGGAATAGTGTGAAACTTAAAAGAGTATTTCAATTGATTGGTTTGGCGTTACTAGTTTGTGCGGGTTCATTTGGTTACCTAATTTGGAAAGAATTAAAGGGGCCGACCATGGGAGGCGACTTTTCCCTGACTTTGAGAGCTAATCCGTGGACTTTTAGTGAAAAGGCCAAAAGTGTTAATCTAATTTATTTCGGATATGCAAAATGTCCGGATGTCTGCCCAATGTCGTTAAGTTATGTGGGAACCGCATTTAGTAAACTGAGCCAAGATGATTTAAAAAAGATTAGATTTTTATTTGTAAGTGTTGACCAGGAAAATGATGATCCAAACAACGTTGCTGACTACGCGACTAATTTTTTCCCTGAGTTTTTAGGGTTAAGTGGATCAAAAAAGCAAATAGACGAAACAATTAAACTTTTTCCTGCAAGTTATGTGGTTGAAAAGAATCCCAAATCATATTTAGGTTATTCGATTATTCATACTGATAGAGTTTTCATTTTAAATAAGAAGGGTATTGTGATCGATACGATCGACAGCCTTCGTGATTCTGATGTAATCTTGCAAAAAATCAAGGAGCATATATGAAACATCGTTCTGAGTTTGTACGAAGCCTATTTGTTGGACTATTTCTTTTATCTGTTGGGGGCTTTGCTGCTGAAGATATTAAATTTACGGATGCCAGGATATTTACACCGCTTAAAGGGTCTAATGTGACCGCTGGTTATGTGGAAATCTGATCTAGCCCCGATTTGAAGGAGTCGAAATTCTGTGGTATACCCGCGAGGGAAAGAGGAAATACTAATGGAACCAAGACGAACACGAAGGTACACAAA
>NCGL01000098.1 GCA_002256935.1 Bdellovibrio sp. 28-41-41 | reverse complement strand
ATTCTCGACGTCAACAATCGAATCATCGACCAATTCACCAATGGCGATAGCTAGGCCTCCGAGTGTCATTGTGTTTACAGTAAGTCCAAAGATTTTAAATACGATTGCCGTAACTAAAAATGAAACGGGGATGGCGGTTAGTGTAATCACCGACATTCTTAAGTTTGCGAGAAACACGAAAAGGACAATGAACACCAGCACAGTACCGAATTTAAGTTTCCCTTGAATGCCGTTGATGGAGGCTTCAATAAAGTTGGATTGCTTAAACACATCAGTGTGGATAACCACATCTTTCGGTAGCGACGGCGTAATTTCCGCGATCGCCTTTTCTACCGCTTTAGTAATTGTGATTGTATCTGCGTCCGGTTGCTTTTGAACTGTTAAAACTACGGAAGGGTTTCCATTGAAGCTGCCATCGCCGCGTTTTATTCTTGGTGCCTCGATAACTTCCGCGATATCACTAACAAGTACAGGCTTTCCAAAGTGCATTCCGATCAGAGATTGCTTTATATCATCAATACTTTCAACAATACCAATATTTCTAACTAGAAATTCTTGTCCCGATTTTTCTAGAAATCCACCTGTAGTATTTTGGCTGATTTGCGATAGAACTTTGTCTAATTGCTCCATCGTTAGCTGAAATCGGTTCATCTTTTCTGCGGAAACTAAAACTTGATATTGTTTTAATCCGCCGCCAATTGCAATGACCTGTGATACACCTTGAATTGTCATCAGCCTTGGACGCACGACCCATTCTGCCAGATTACGTAGTTCCATCGGGCTGATTTGGTTAGACGAAGTCGTTAGCGCAATCTGCTGGATTTGCCCCATCAAAGAACCGATGGGACCCATGATCGGGGTGATGTCTTTAGGCAGGCGTTCTTTCGATAAGTTCAGTTTCTCTTGAACGAGCTGTCGACTGCGATAAATATCTGCGCCCCATTCAAATTCGACATAAATGGCAGATAGTCCAATTCCCGATTGCGAGCGTATGCGCTCTACGCCTGGGATTCCATTCAGGAAACTTTCGATAGGCAAGGTCACGCGAGTTTCAACTTCTTCGGGAGCCATGCCATGAGATTCCGTAACGATAGTGACCGTTGGTTTTGTGATGTCTGGAAAAACATCGATAGGTAAATTTTTAAGAGTGATTGAACCATACACGATCAACAATGCGGTCATCGCGATGACAAGCAATCGATGGTTCAATGCAAATCTAATAATAGAGTTAAGCACAGTGTCCCCTTATGGAGCTAGTTTAGTAGGAATTTAAAAATTTAATTATTACTGCGAGATAACAACTAAGCTCGAGGGGGCTGAAAAGGTCCGTCTAAAATAGGAGATTGCTTTGCAAAAAACAAAGCGTCCATGTGAGATACCGAAATCGCTTCTAACAAAATCAAGCGATCATTTTTTGCTAAGGCCGTAATCGGATTGCAGCCATTCACGTGATGTTGCGGGCACGTGCAATCATTACCGCAATCTGATTTTTTATGGTCAGAATTAGAATGTTCATCTTCGGAATGATTATGACTTATAGATTGTGATTCAGAGGAATGGCCACATGAGTGTGAGTGATACGGCTTAAAAAATAACGCCAAAATCGTAAAACAAAGAGAAAGTATTAAAAAAGTTTTAACCTGATTTTGGCGCATCTATATGGTTAGACTAAGTTTTAAAGACTAAAAAGTCAATTTGGTTGCATCTATATGAGACGATTACCAAAGTTTCCCTTCAATCGACAAATAAACTAGAGTTTGATTCTCGGTTCCTGGGTTTGGACCAATTGTCGATGGCAAAGCTAGACCTGGTACGATTTGCCATTCGTCACAATCGAAACCGTAACGAATACTCGGACTTACGATAAGTTGAGAGCCCCATTCTGTTTTATCTTTTCCAATTGTGGTTTCTTTTTGAGATGACGCGAACTCAAGCATGAAGTTGAAACTGTCTGTAATCAAGTACACGTTACTTAAGTTCCAGAAATATTTATTATTATCGGCTGTATCGCCGCTCGCGATTTTAGCCTTTGGAGAATAAGTCGCCCCGACATTCCAATGCTGCAACCATTTTTCAGTGATTTTAATAGATGTAACTAACGAGGCTTCATATGCATTAACACCCGCACCTAAACCGTCCTCAAATTTACCCGTCTTTGTGAATTTTTCGTTACCATATATGTCGTAGCGATAATTTAATTTAACATCGCCAATTCCTGTTTTGTCTGTAGATTCTACGTGGCTGTATGGAAGCTCATAGGAAAACTGGTGAGAACGCGACAAGATAGGAAGCTCATTGATGAAAACGTAACTCCAATCTTTTGTTTAATTTGATTTCTGGTATACGTTAATAAATTGCACAACCCCAGGATCTTGATTGTAGGCTTCTTCAACGAGAAACGAGTTGTTCTCAACGGGCTCTGCTAAAGATAAAAAAGAAATACACGAAATAAGAACGAAAATTTTAGTAAAATTCATTGATGGTTCCCCTTTAGTAAAAACTGTCACGTTTCTGTCTACAATTGAGTAGCCAAGATTTCTTGAATCTAATCTTTAGGCTTACGTACTGAGCTCATCATGATGCCCAGTAAACCCAAAGTGAAAAAGACGGCGATGATTGGATCGTGGGGATTCATTTTGTAGAATCCGAACCCCCCGATTAGACAAAGGACCGTAAGAAGTATGATTTTGAATCGTTTAAGCGCCACTATTTTGTGGCTTCAGACTTTTTAGGTTCAATTTTTCCGATATAGTCCGGTGGAATAAAATCAGGTGTATGTGGATATCTATAACTTCGGTAGGCCTGAAGTGATGGTGAGCCAGCATCATGGAACGATTGATCCCATAAATGAGCTAGTGCTACTACCGATCGCGCCATGTGAAGAACGATTAAGTCTTTATATTTTTTAAATCCAACTTCAGGGGGGCTGCGCACTGCCGGAGTTTTAATATCCATTCCTTTATCATTTTTTAATTCTGATTTTTTTAAAACTGGATCCAGCTTCAATGCTTTCTCGATATCTTTAGAGGCAAGCAAGCTTAAGTGCTGCATGATTTCTACGGTAGTACCGCTTGTTAGTTTCGGATCTTTTATCGTTTTTGCTTTATCTACGATCAGCTTTTCCATATCCGGTCCAAAGTAAACAACGACTTGTTCTTCATAATAAGAATGGATGCCACCATGCTCTGCTCGGTACCCATCATGATCTGATGTCGCATGAAACGGCTGGCCAGCATCACCCACATAGTGACCCATAATGCCCATGTATTGAAGCATGCTAAAGACAGATTGATTGTAAGGAAGTTTTTCGTCTTGTTCTTCTTTATAATTTTTCGGAGGTGTCGTATTTGAGAAGCTTGTTTTTAAATCAGTGATTAATCGAGTAAACTGATCAGCGCGCCACCATAATGATCCGAATTCTTTCGGGATAGAAAATATTTTATTTCCATTGTTTTTGAAAAGATTTTCAGTTCCTGTGTATTTCTCCATAAGAGTTTTGTAATCTTTTGGAATATCAGAAATTTTTAATCCAGTGATTTCTGGATCAATATAATGAGTCGGATTTCCCAAATCACTAACATCAGGTCCTAGCGACTTCCAGTAAATATCCGGGATGTTGCACAAGTGACCAATGCTATGCATACGAAATTGCATAAATGGTCGAAGAAAATGAAAATTTAGAAAATATCATGAATACCTCGATCCTTGATTTATGATATCAAGGATCGAAAAACTCAAGCACTAATCACCAATATACTAGCGCTTACCTAAATAGGCCGGAGCTTGGCTACGACCAAAAAATCCAGCCAGCAATACGATGGTTAAAACGTAAGGCAGAATTTGAATCCATTGAACAGGAATCGTAAAGCCGTTGATAGGTACGCCCTGCAGACGAATCTGAAGCGCATCAAAAACTCCAAATACTAAACATCCCATCAGTGTGGGTAGCGGTTTCCATTTTCCCAAAATCAAAGCACTGAGTGCGATGAAGCCGCGTCCGCCGGTCATTAAAGGTGAGTAAGCTGAAGATAAGAATAACGACAAGCTAGCGCCGCCCAAGGCCGCTAGTCCACCGCACAAGAAAACACTGACCCATCGAACTTTATCGACGGACACTCCACAGGCGGTTAATCCATCGGGATACTCGCCAGCAAATTGAATCCAATATCCCCAGCGAGTTTTTGAAATTAGAAAATAGATTCCTAACACAACAGCGAAAGCGAACACGGTCACTTCATAGGATAAGCGTAGTTCGATCGGAATTGGGGGCGTTGAACCTGTTGAGTTAAAAATAAACTTAGTTAAAAACGGAATCAAACCCACCATCAAAAAGTTAAAACCCGTTCCGGCAACAATCGCATCAGTTTTTAGTCGAACGACAAGCAAGCTAAATAAAAAGCTGGCACACGCGCCGCACACGAACGCCATTAAAAATCCCAAATACGATGAGTGCGTAAGATGGGCAAACACAGCGCCAGAGAACGCACCCGCTAGCATGAAACCTTCAAGGCCGATTTGTACCACGCCTGATTTTTCACTCAGCAAACCCGCTTGGGCCGCAAAGATCAGTGGGGTTGAAACTCTTAAGACGCTCAAAATAAAACTTAAAGAGAATATGTCTATTTCGCCCACGTTACACACGTCCTGAAGAGTTCAGTTTTTTCTTTTTAAAGAATCCATTAAAGAAACTAAAGGTCACGCCATATTTGTTTAGGTAATATTGTAAACCCACGCCAAACAACACCATGGCTTGAATGATCTTAGAAAAATCTTTTGTGATCGTTTCCGTCTCGATATCTAAATCGCTAGCGCCTTTATGAAAGACTGACATGATAAAGGCGTTGGCGATAATTCCCAGCGGATGATTGTTCGACATCAATGCCACGGCGATTCCCATAAAACCAAACTCGGGCGAGAATCCAATTTTATACTGGCCACTATAACCAACGACTTCATTCATTCCCGCACCACTCGCTAGAACGCCCGACAGTACCAAGCTAATGACTACAAATTTCTTAGATGAAATCGACGCACGTTCTGCGGCCGATGGATTTTCACCAACCGCAATCATTTCATAGCCCAAAGCCGTTTTCGTGAAAAAGAAATACATGGCCACCGCCGCTAGGATCGCAACAACAAAGAATAAATTCACTGGAGATTCTGGAAATAACTTATTTAGAAAATCGAAGAAGTTCGTTCTAAAAGCGTCGCCGATAATCGGGCTCTCTGGATTTTGAGAATCAGGATTTTGTAATTTTTGGGAAATAAAATAACTAGAGATACCTGCCGACACAAAATTGAGCATCATGGTTACGATCACTTCATGACTGCCGCGATAGGCCTTTAGCAAACCGGGAATGGCACCCCATATGGCGCCAGATAAAATGCCCACTAACAAAATCATTAGTAAACTGCCAGGAAATGTAATGCCCGGATATGAAGTCGCAAACACAACCATGCAAATAGCACTGAAATTTAACTGGCCCTCGGCACCGATATTAAACAATCCAGATTTGAATGCTGTTGAAACAGAAAGACCGGTGAATATGAGTGAAGTCATGTAAAACAGAGTTAAACCAAAATCATATTTGCTGCCAAAACTGCTGCGAACAAGGATTTCCAGAATATACAGAGGACTCTCGCCAGCCAGCAAAACGATCATCAATGCGCAGAATAGTCCGAAAAGGAAACCGAAGAATGATTTCATTGCATAACTCGTATCACGTTACAACCCCAAGCATGTTACGACCAATTTCTTTTTCGCAGAAGTTGGCGCGAATTTGCTCGCCCATGATTTTACCATTGCGAACAACAAGAATGCGATCCGATAGTTTTAGCAATTCATCAAGTTCACTCGAAATTAGCAAAACACCTTTGCCTTTTTCTTGGGCCAGAATCAATTGTTCGTGAATCAACTCAATGGCACCAATATCCACACCGCGAGTCGGGTGAGCGGCGATGATAATTTCTGGACCGTGAAAGAGCTCGCGGGCTACTACGATCTTTTGCTGATTGCCGCCTGAAAATGCATGGAAATCCAAATTGATATTATTTGGTTCTACTTTGAATTTATCAAACATTGTTTGGGTCAGAGTTTTAATTTTGGTCCAATCCAAAATTCCTTTTGAAAACCATTTCGAATTTCGCTGATAGCCCAAAATAAAATTTTGAAAGGCTTTAAGCTCAGGCAAAACACCTAGCCTTAATCGATCTTCCGGAAACACGCCGATAGGTAGTTCGCGAGCACCGTTAGGTCCCAGTTTCTGTGCATCTTTGCCAAGAATTGTAGTGCTGCCTGTGTAGCTATATTTTTTCACGTTCAGGATAAACGGAATGAGTTTTTCTTGGCCATGGCCTTCAATACCTGCGATTCCTAAAATTTCACCGCGATGAAGAGTAAAATTAAAATGAAAGTCTTTATTTTCATAGGAAAATTTAACATTATCTAATTTCAATAACTGGTCTTTGCCGGAAAATTTCTCGAACGAGCGTTTTTCAAATGACACTGGCTTGCCAACCATACGTGAGGCCATTTCTTTCTCGTCCAGCTCACTCGCGGGATATGTCCCTACCATTTGGCCTTTGCGAAAAATAGTGATGGTGTCGGCGATACGTTTTACTTCTTTTAATTTATGAGTGATTAGAATTACGGTTTTGCCTTGTTTTTTCAGCTCTAGAAGCTGATTCAGCAATTCATCAATTTCATGTGGAGTTAATACCGCGGTCGGTTCATCAAAAATCAGAATCTGATTGTCGAGGCAAAGCAGTTTTAGAATTTCAATTTTCTGCTGAATACCAACGCCAAGATCACGAACCAAAGTGTCCCATGGAATATCAAACTTGTACAACTTTGCTGTCGCTTTGATTTTCTCAATTTTATCTTTTTTAAAGTAAGACTCTAAGGCTTTTTGATTCGGATCAACGAGTAAAACATTTTCTAGAGCCGTGTGCGCGGGGCTCAACATGAAATGCTGGTGAACCATGCCGATCTTGTATTTCATGGCATCAATTGGCGAGTTAAAGCGAACTTCTTTGGAATTAAGTTTAATTGTACCTGCATCGGCGGAATAGATCCCAAATAGGATCTTCATGATTGTCGACTTGCCGGCACCATTCTCGCCAATGATGGCGTGAATGGTGTTACTATGAATACCGAAAGAAATATCTCGATTGGCCCATACATTGCCAAATCGTTTTCCTACATTCGAGAATTCAATTTCCGGGATCGAGTTAATTTCCATTATTTCTTTTTCATTAAATAAAAATCAGGAACTACGATTTTGCCGGAAATGATGTCGGCTTTAATAGCGTCTAATTTTTTAACATCGGCCGCAGTCACTAGCTTTTCATTGTATTTATCCATTGCGTAGTCGATGCCCTTGTCTTTCAAGCCATAGCGAACAGTGCCTGACGTGAATTTGCCCTCTTTTAAATCTTTGATCGTAGCGTAAACGCCTTGATCCACGCGCTTAAGCATCGATGTTAAAATGAATCCTGGTTTCATCCAGTTTTGATTGCTGTCTACCCCAATTACTAATTTCTTTTTCTCTTCAGCCGCATCGAACACGCCTGAATTGGAAGCTCCCGCGGCGACGAAAATAATATCCGCGCCTTGTTGGTACTGGTTCAATGCAAGCTCTTTAGCTTTAGCAGGGTTGTTCCAAGAATCGGCAGTGATGCCGATGTAGTTTTCTAAAATAGTGAATGATTTATCAAAGTGTTTAACGCCCGCTTCAAAACCCACTGCGAATCTACGGATCAGAGGAATATCCATTCCGCCTATGTAACCAACTTTTTTAGTTTTAGATTTCATCGCAGCCAGGTAACCCACAAGGAATGAGCCTTGGTGTTCTTCAAACATTAATGAGCGAACATTGCTAGCAGACACTTCACCGTCAACAATCACAAATTTTGTATCTGGATTTTGTACTGCGACTTTTTTAACCGCGTCTTGCTGAGCGAATCCAATTCCAATAACTAGATCGAATTTTTTCTTTGCAAATTGACGGTGTAAGTTTTCAATCGAGTTAACATCGGTCGCTTCAACGTACTTTAATTCAATACCCAATTCTTTTTCCGCAAGCGATGCCCCTTGGTAAGCAGCGGAGTTAAACGACTTATCTTCCTTCCCACCTTTGTCCAAAACTAGACCTATTTTTAGCTTCTCGGCAGTTTGCCCCAGAGAGGCGAAAAGGAACAACGCTAGGATGCATTTTATAAACATTTGATTTTCCAAGGTTATTGGTTTTTTCCCAAGGTTTCTATGCTTTATATTTAAAACTTTAGATTGGGTCAAAGTATTAATTGAACTATTATCTGGCAAATTAGTTTAAATAGGTTTAAACCTTAGGTAGCGTTTATTTACACTTGGAGGTTAAAATGAACGAAACTTTATTACTCTCTGGAGGCTTCAACAGGCCCAACCTCAGCACTGGACCTGCTTATTCTAACCCATCATCGTCTGGCGACTTCATGCAGTCATTCGAAAAGCAAAGCGAAATCCCTTACGAAATTATTCATGTTAAAGAGGGGGATGTTATTTTTAGAGAAGGCGAACCAACTCGAGGACTGTTCTATGTTCAGTCTGGTTGTATCAAGATGTATGTCAATCGTAGTCAGGCACGTGGTCGTACCACAACTCCTGAATATGTGACAAAACTTGTGGGACCTGGCGAATATTTTGGATACAAACCCCTGGTTAAAGGTGGACCTACTTTGGCGACAGCGAAGGCAATCAAAACATCGACGGTTTGGTTGTACTCTAAGGATATGGTTCTGTCGGCGCTTCAAGATTCAAGTCCTTTATTTAAAGTACTTTTGAATCAAGCGGTCTTTGATTTAGAAGCATATGAGATGACAAGTCAGCTTCACTATCTAGCATCCGTGCAAGAAAGAATTGCGTATCAGTTAGTATTGTTGAGCGATAAATTTGGTGTGCAAACTCCAAATGGCGTATCTATCAATTTGAAACTGACTCGCAATGAATTTGCTCAGCTCGCTAGTACGATCAATGAATCTTTGTCTCGACATTTGACCGAATTCAAAACCGAAGGTTTGATCGATCTAAACGGGAAAGAGATTATCATTAAGGACCGTGAAGGCTTGATGGCAAAATCCGGTAATTACACTAAATAGTTGCATGCCCGTGGGAATTTTCTCTATAGAAAACGTAAACTATACTGTATAGGTAGTTTCCATGGGAATGACTATCGATCCAATCGGCGTATTGGAATCATGTTACTTGGATAAATTCGGTACCCCCCGACAACCGGGTTTGGTGCCGACATCTTTTGGACGTATCCGCATTTTTCCTGAATGGCAACCGGCTGATTCCCTTCAAGGTTTAGAGGAATTTTCTCACATTTGGGTGCTCTTTCATTTTCATCAAAATCAAGTTTCAAGTTTTAAAGCTAAAGTTCATCCCCCTCGTATGGGTGGGGAAAAGATAGGTGTTTTTGCGACTCGGTCACCTCATCGACCGAATCCCATTGGATTATCACTGGTGAAATTAGACCGTATTCAAGATGGTTACATCTATATATCGGGTATAGATATTGTGGATGGAACTCCAGTTTTTGATGTGAAGCCTTATTTGAGTTATGTCGAATCCGTTCCCGATGCGGTGTCTGGTTGGGTTCAAGCGAAAGTCGATGGCGACATCGCCGTGATTTTTCCTGAATCTCTAGAGGTGAAAATGACCGCGATCCAAAAACGCCATCCTAGTTTCAAAGATCTTGTGGTCAGTACCCTGAAGCTGGATCCTCGACCGACTGTCTACAAAGGCTATGAGTCTGAAAAAAACTCTCCTTATCGCCAAAAGCATGCTGTAAGAATTATCCAGTACGATATCCATTTTGAATTTATTTCCAAAGAACAAATCCAAGTTATCGATATAATTGATCTTTAATTAATGCTTTGAAATTTGACCAAGAATATTTTTCTAGGCTATTGCGTATTTTTGTCGCACATTTTATAGTGTGCGTTATTAACGCTAAGGGGTCATATGTCATTAGAAACTACGAAACATGAATCAAAAGCAGCGGCTCAAACAAAAGAAACTCTACGTAAAGTTCCAACGTTAAGTTTAAAAGATTACACTCATGGCAGTGAAGAGCAAAAAAACCAATTCATTCTTGGTTTGTTCAATGGGATCAAAGACTACGGATTCATTATTCTAAAAGACCACCCCGTGCGTGCCGAATTAATCAATCGCGCTTACGAAATTCTAGAAGCGTTTTATAAATTACCAACAGAAGCTAAAAAGAAATATGTATCTCCTGCAGGCGGCGGACAAAAAGGTTACACGCCATTTGGTAAAGAACATGCGAAAGACGCATCTGTTATGGACTTGAAAGAGTTCTACCATGTGGGCCGTGAAACAGCGGATGAGAAAAACATTTGGCCAACAGAAATGCCAGAATTCAAATTAATTTTCTCGCAGTTATACAATGACTTAGAAAAAGCAGGCATGATCATGATGGAAGCTTTGACGGGTCCACTTCAAGTTGAAAAAGATTTTTTCACTAAAAAGGTTACGGGCGGAGTTTCTATATTGAGACTGCTTCATTACCCACCAATTCCTGAAGGTGTTGATCCACGTTGTTTGCGTGCGGCTCCACACGAAGACATTAACTTCATCACCTTATTACCAGCAGCGACTGCATCTGGTTTGCAATTAAAAGATAGAAATGGCGAATGGTTAGATGTTGTTTCTGAAAACAACACGCTGATCGTTGATGCGGGCGATATGTTAGCTCGTATGACTAACGATTTGATTCCGTCTACAACTCACCAAGTTGTGAACACTGAAGAAGGCCGTATGAAGAGCCGTTATTCAATGCCGTTCTTTATGCACCCGCGACCAGAAGCAAGCCTAGCGTGCTTGCCATCATGCCGTGGTGATAAAGAAAAATACCCAGCGATCACTGCGGGCGAGTTTTTAACTCAACGACTGATCGAAATCGGTTTGTTGCCTAAGCAATAGTCAACCGGGGGCTATTTGAAGAAATTTTTTGTATTCATATTTTTATTTCAAAGTGTTTCTTCACTCGCTCAAGTCGCGGCTAATACCGATTTGCCTGAAGTAAAGCTGCGCATGATTTATATGAATCGCGATTCATTTATTAAACCATGTATCGAATCGCCTTCGCCGTGCGCTTTGGCACCCGAAGAATTAAAACAAGCTTCGGATTTGCTAGCCGCGTCTCCAATGTTTGAAGGAGTTGAGTTTTCTGGTGCATCTTGGGTGCCTCAATTACCAACGACGCCAGGAACGGGAAAACTAACACCGCTATATACGTCTGAAAAAAGAATGGGCGCAAAAATTACGATCAATAGCGCGCGTTTATTAAATGCACCGTTCAAGCCGGTAGCACCGTATGAATTGTACGTAGAATCGATGCTTGGGTATATGTTTTTCCAGCCGTCTCAGAAACTCGCTCCAACGGCGGCGTTGGCGAAAAAGTTTTCTCTGTTCTGGGGCCAACTATTTAAATCATTTGGATTAGAGCAATTAAAAGAAGATCGCATTGAACTTTTAGTTTTTAAAAACAAAGAAGTTCGAATTTTATTATTAGATTCGTACCAAGCGCATTTTTTGAATGCGGAAATTATGAAAAACTTGAAATGTGATGCGGGATCAGTAGCGAACGTGATCACAAACTATGCCAATTTGGGTTGGACGCAGTACAAAACAAGTAGCATGGGTTCTAAAGCGAGCGGTCGAATGCAGTTAACGTACGAGTGTGCCTCAACAACTGCCAGACAAGCGATGGCTGCGGATTTAACTTTTGAAACTGAATTTCTTGGTGCGGATAAAAAACAATGGAACAGTGCTAACTTTCTTGTAAAAGTCGGTGCGTCTCGCCGTGGTGGAGCTGTCCGCAGATGAGATTTTATTTAATCATTACTATCGTTGCGGTTTCTATGTATCTGGTGCTAAGACCCAGTTCGTCTGTGAAAGATGAATCGACTAGTGCGCCAGTGGTTGAAACATCGACAGCGCAAGTAGAAACCACAGAGCCATCATCGGCAGCGGCTTCATCTATAGTGAGCAAACCGGCGGTGCCTGTGCCGGCAGTTTCTGTTGGCGCAGATAGCAGTGTTATCGGCAGAAGTAATATCGCTTTGATGTTGAACAAACTAAGTGAATGCACAGAAATCAAAAACACAGTTCCATCTGGTCCCGTAGAGCCCACGTTGTCTTCAGTTTTGGAATCGGTTCAAGCCGAATTGGGCGAACCGGTCATCCGATCTGAAGACTGGAACACGACAGAAATTTCGATGGCTGACGGTGGCAAGCGAGTCATT
Organism: Bdellovibrio sp. 28-41-41; assembly: GCA_002256935.1. Classification (GTDB taxonomy): domain Bacteria; phylum Bdellovibrionota; class Bdellovibrionia; order Bdellovibrionales; family Bdellovibrionaceae; genus UBA2316. Next base: position 185 of record NCGL01000098.1, on the reverse strand, counting down.
AAAATCGAAACTGTTTATGAGGATGACGATATCATCAAACGCCTTAAATATTACCAAGTGAACAATCAAACTCTAGTCCCACTTGAGTTAACATCTGAACAATCTGTAAATCCCTCGGAAACGTTCTTGGCGTCTTTAGAAAAAGAAGGCGACGTCAGCAGCCGTGAACGCAGTGAACGCGTGTT
>NCGL01000014.1 GCA_002256935.1 Bdellovibrio sp. 28-41-41 | reverse complement strand
TTGAAATGGTTGTTAAAAGAGAAAATTCGTTGTGAACAACAAAGTTATTTTTCTGTAGATCCAAAAGATCCAATCAAAACAGAGAAAATCATCCTAGAAAAAATCAAAAACAAATCTTACGTTTAAATCTGAAAAACAGAAACAGCGAAAGGAAAAAAGGAACCGAAAGGTTCCTTTTTTTTTTGGAGTGCCTTATTCGCAGCCTTGGGATTTGAGGTAAGTTGCGATTTCATTTTCATTTTCTTTTTCGGCGTAGGCGACTAAAGATTTGATCTGGGTCAGAAGTTTGACTTTGTCACATGGCTTTTGTTTATTTAAATTTACCTGCTTTAAACAGGTGATGAAGCCATATTCGATCATCATTTGTATGGGGGTGAGTTGCATTTGGTCCTCGGCAAAAGCATCAGCCCCATTTTGTACTAACAGAGTGCATGTTTTCTGTCTGAGTTCTTGCGAAACTGGTCCATGGATAGAGTATGAGAGGGCGTTAAATTTACCGTCATCGCGAAGATTGATATCAATTTTTTTTGAAATTAGTTTTTGAATCATTTCGATATGGCCATTTCGGGCCGCAAGCATAAAGACCGTCATCCCATTTGAAGATTTAAAGTCCCACGCCCTTTTGAGTTCTTTTTGTAACTTTTCAAGCTGGTCCCAGTTCCCAGTCCGACCCGTGGAAAACCAAGGATCGCTGATAAGTGGAACCTCGACCTTTTCTGAGCTTTTACTCAGAGATTGGCAACAGGCGCAGGTTATTGCGGCGACAAGAAGCGAAACGGCAAATTTGAATCTATTCATGGTTCCTAAAGCCTAGTTCATTTCGGATTTTGAAGGTACTCTATTTTTGTCAAACAGGGTCAACCTGTGCTTTTGCTTGGTAGTCGTTTAGTTTTCAGCTACAGTGAGCTGTTGATTTCACACAAGAAAGGACCAGGATATGTTATCCAAGATTGAAACTACGCCAGACATGGTAAAAAACGTCTACCAAACAACTCAAAAAAGATTAGAAGTTATTCGCAAACGATTAAATCGTCCGTTAACTCTGGGTGAGAAAATTCTTTTCGGTCACTTGGATGATCCACAAAATCAAGAGTTAGTACGAGGATCGAGCTTCCTATTGCTTCGTCCAGACCGCGTAGCGATGCAAGATGCGACAGCGCAAATGGCATTACTTCAATTCATGTTAGCCGGTAAAGATGAAGCCGCTGTGCCAACGACTGTTCACTGTGATCACTTAATCTTAGCTCATGTTGGCAAAGAAAAAGATTTAGCAGCATCAAATAAAACAAATGAAGAAGTTGTTAACTTTCTAGCGTCGGCTTCATCTCGCTACAACATTGGTTTCTGGCGACCAGGCGCTGGAATCATCCATCAAGTTATCTTGGAAAACTATGCGTTCCCAGGTGGTTTGATGATCGGTACAGATTCTCACACTCCGAATGCCGGTGGTTTGGGTATGTGTGCTGTGGGTGTGGGTGGTTCTGATGCCTCTGACGTAATGGCAGGATTAACTTGGGAAGTTAAAAATCCTAAATTAATCGGTGTCCACTTAAAAGGTAAAATGAATGGCTGGACATCAGCTAAAGACGTAATTTTAAAACTGTGCGGAATGTTAACCGTTAAAGGTGGAACAGATAAAATCGTCGAGTACTTTGGTGAAGGCGCTCAATCGATTTCTTGTACTGGTAAAGCGACCATCACAAATATGGGTGCTGAGCTAGGGGCGACATGTTCTGTGTTCCCATATGATGATCGTATGGCGACCTACTTGAAAGCGACTAATCGCACGGAACTTGCGGGCGTTGCGGATGCCAACAAAGCATTGCTAAATGCAGATCCTGAAGTTCTAGTTAATCCTAAAAACTTCTTCGATGAAGTTTACGAAATCGATTTATCGACATTAGAGCCACATTTGGTAGGACCTCACTCTCCAGATATCGCTCGTCCTATTTCTGCGTTAGCCAAAGAAGCGAAAGAAAAAGGTTGGCCATTGAAATTATCTTCAGCATTGATTGGTTCATGCACGAATTCATCTTACGAAGATATCGGTCGTTCGGCTTTCATCGCGGAACAAGCAATGGCGCTTGGTTTGAAAATGAATCAACCGTTCTTGGTTTCTCCGGGTTCAACTCAAATTCAAAACACTATCGAACGAGATGGTCAGATGAAAGTGTTCAATGAAGTGGGCGCAACGGTTCTTGCGAATGCATGTGGACCGTGTATCGGTCAGTGGAAACGCGACGATATTAAGACGGGCGATAAAAATACAATAGTGACTTCTTTCAATAGAAATTTCCGTGGTCGTAATGACTCAAATGCAGAAACTCTTGCGTTCATCGCATCTCCTGAAGTCGTTATGGCATTAGGTTTAGCTGGTCGTATCGATTTCAATCCTTTGACTGACGAATTAGAAGGTCCAAAAGGTAAGGCAAAATTGAAAGCTCCAACCGCTCCTGAATTACCAGCTCGTGGTTTCGTAGCTGATACGGAAGGTTACCAAAAACCTGCTGGCCGCACAGCTGAAGTGAAAGTAGCGCCTACATCTGATCGTTTGCAATTGTTGCAACCGTTCACTGTTTGGAATGGCAAAGACTTCACTGATCAATTGATCCTCGGTAAGGCTAAAGGCAAATGCACAACAGATCACATTTCTCCGGGTGGTCCGTGGTTGAAATACCGTGGTCACTTGGACAATATCTCTAACAACATGTTGCTCGGTGCTGATAACGCTTTCACGAGTGAAATCGGTAAAGGTAAAAATCAGTTAACTCATGAAACTGGAGTAGAGTTCGCAAAAATCGCAAGAAATTATCAAGCTCAAGGCCGTGGCTGGGTTATCATCGGTGATGAGAACTACGGTGAAGGTTCGTCTCGTGAGCATGCAGCGATGTCGCCAAGATTCCTTGGTTGCACAGCGGTTGTTGTGAAATCATTTGCGCGTATCCATGAAACAAATTTGAAAAAACAAGGTGTGTTGGCATTAACATTTGCTAACCCAACTGATTACGAAAAAATCCGTGACACAGATGCGGTGGACTTAATTGATCTAAATGCATTAGCTCCAGGTAAACCAGTGACTATGATCGTGAAACACGCTGATGGCACTCGTGAAAATATTTCGTTGAAACACACATACAACACGGAACAGTTAAAATGGTTTGTAGCAGGTAGTGCGTTGAATTTGATTCGTAAGGCTTTAGTTCATTAAATGGTCACCAGGTGACCTTTTTAAACCCAAGGCGTCATTGAGCAAAAAGCCTCTGAGGAAACTCAGGGGCTTTTTTTTGCGAGCCTGGTGGCATAGTCGAAACTAAGATTAATTTAAAACATAAACCAATCTACTTTATTAAAATTAGCCGAACTTTGCCAGGATTAATAATATTATTCGGATCGAAGATTTTCTTAATCGATTTGAAAATTTCAATTTCTTCTGCTGAGCGAGAGTAATTCAGGAATGGCTTTTTAGTTAAACCTACGCCATGTTCGGCAGAGATGCTGCCTTCGAATTTCTTAATGCATTCAAATATTTTCTTATCTACTTTTTGGCATTCCGCTACGAAGCTTTCTTTAGTCATACCTTCTGGTCTCAGAATATTTAAATGTAAATTACCGTCGCCGATATGACCAAACCAAACAACCACCCAATCTGGGTAGGAAGAGAGGATAATTTGATCTAACTCTTTTACAAACGGTGAGACTCTAGAAACGCGCACGGCGATATCATTCTTGTAGGGTGAGTAGATAGACAAAGATTCGCTGATGTCCTCACGGTAGCGCCAGAATGTTTTCGCTTGTGAATCAGATTGTGCAATTACGCCATCGACGACGTATTCACTTTCAAATGCTTTTTCAAGAACTTCGCCGAGCAGAGCTTCATCGGCATCCGAGCCGCTAAGTTCAATTTCGCACGTGATATAAAACGGATATTCCTTTTCAAAAGGAACGGGTAGATGTTTTTGTTCCAAAACGTTTTTAAGCGCTATATCCGAAAACATTTCAAACGCCGTTAGAACAAGTTTGGAATTAAAGTGCGCAAAAACACTCATGACTTTATCAAGTGATTCACAAGCTAGTAAAATAACCTGTAATTTCTTGGCTTTTCGAGTGAGCTGAATTGTCGATTCGGTTATAAATCCTAGTGTTCCTTCGCTGCCAATAAATAAATGGCGAAGATCATATCCAGTCGCATTTTTAATTAAGCTCTTGTTTAAAACTAAAGTTTGTCCTGCACCCGTAACAACTTTTAACGACGTTACCCAATCGCGAGTCAGGCCATAGCGCAGAACTTTTATTCCGCCAGCATTAGTAGCGATGTTGCCACCAATATGTGAAGAGCCACGAGCCGCAAAATCAACCGGGTAAAGTAAATCGTGTTTTTCAGCCCATTGCTGAATTTCTTCAGTAATGACGCCGGGATCACAAACGATCGTATTTTCTAAAGGATCAAACGCTTTAATTTTATTGAATTTCTCAAAGCTAACGACAACTTCATTTTTAGTGGCCACAGCACCGCCAGATAGACCTGTTCGACCGCCCGAAGGAACGAGTGCGGTTTTATGTTCATTGGCCCAACGAACAATCTCAATAACATCTTCGTGAGATTTGCTTGGCAGCGGATATCAAAATAGGTAGTCCAATCTTTGCCATAAACGGCTAATTCTTTTGGATCGGTAACTATTTGGGAAGGATCTAATTTTAATTGTTTTAAGCTCATGAAAAAATCGTATCAAATTAGAAGCGTTTAACAACCGATTTGCTGCTAAGGGTCCTGATGTTAAAAAATAAGTACACTGGGCAAAGGCCCCAGGCGGACGTGATTATAAAGTAAATACCTAAGTACATCCAGCTAGGACCGCCAGCTACCGCGTAGGTGACTAGAAGTACACCCACTACAAATCGCAGACATCGGTCCCATACCGCCGTATTGCACTTCATTTTGGATTAAGCTTTCATAAGGTCTCGAAGTTCACCAGATTGATACATCTCCATCATGATGTCAGATCCACCAACTAATTTTTTGTTGATGTAAAGCTGTGGAATGGTCGGCCAGTTGCCATAAACCTTAATACCATTTCTGATGTCTTCATCTTCTAGAACGTTAACATCTTTGAATTTAACGCCAAGATCTTGAAGGATTGAACACGCGCGGGCCGAGAAACCGCACTGAGGAAAACTTTGATTTCCTTTCATGAAAAGAACAACAGAGTTTTCGTTTAAAAGTGCATCGATTTTTTCGTTTACATTAGACATTCTGTACCTCTTATATGCTTTTAGTTTTTAATGATAGTGCATGAACTTCGCCCGTTTTTAACTCAGTATCAAAAACTTTCATTACGTGCTGGTGTTGTTCGATGCGACTAAGGCCGTTGAAAGCTTTGGATTCTACAACAACGTCAAAATGCACATTGTCGTCTGAAATAACGTTTACAACAGAACCCGGATAACTATTTTTAAGTCTTTCTAACATTTCATTTGCAGTCATGACTTGGAATTAGCACAATACAGAGCTTATAATCAAGCTATCTCATTGGAATCTATGGAAATACACAGTTTTAAAGCTAATAAGACATTAAATGCGTTTAAGCTAAAATCTTGGACGGGCCTCTACGTAAAAACTTTTGTAATAAGTATAGGCGTCTATTGCTTTTTGCGTGTTAGTTTCCTGGTTTGGAATTGGGGCTTATTTAAATCTATCGGTATTTCGGATATTGCTAAAGCGATATTTTTAGGCCCTCGATTTGATGCGTGCTCGATGGCGATTTTATTTTTGCCCCTATTTTTATTTAGCTTTGTATTTCCTTTGTTTGTGGCTCAACGATTTATAAAAACGGTTTGGCTGATTATGTTGAGCGTTTTGCAAATTCCGTTCTTAGTACTAAACATTATTGATATCGAGTTTTTCAATTTCGCTGGTCGCCGATTTACGCTATCGAGTTTATTTATTTTTCAAGAGGCCCAAGGAAAACTCACGGGTTTTTTTACTACGTATATTCCCGGGTGTGTAGCCGGTGCCGCGTTGATTTTTGTATACATATGGTGGGTCCGACATATTGTTAAAGATTCTGATTTGGAAGTTCGATCAAAGACGAAGCATATTCTTGGCCACTTGGTTTGGCTGGTTGTTATGGTCATACTTGGCCGCGGTGGTTTCCAACAGAAGCCTATCGATTTTGTAGATGCGAGTTTGTTTAATGCGCCTGTTTTGAATAACTTGGTTTTGAATTCTACATTTAGTCTGATTAAAAGTTCTGACAAAGACAAACTGCCGCAAGTGCAGTTTTTTACTAAGTCCGACGAGTATATTCCGTCTTTAAACGGTTTCGGTCAGAAGCCATCTTTGATGGATGGAATTCGTTTTAAAACAAAGCAAAATGTTGTCATTATTTTGCTCGAAAGTTTTGCTTTTGAGTATATGGGAAAACCTAATCACCAAGAAGGTTATACTCCCTTCCTAGATAGTTTAGCAGATAAATCAGTTTTCTTCCCCAATGCCTATGCCAACGGCCGCCGATCGATTGAAGGTGTTTCGTCTATCGTTGCTGGGATTCCCGCATTGATGAACGAAGCATTTATCACATCTGAATTTGCGTCCAATTATTTTGTAGGGCTGGGAAGTATTTTATCCGAGAAAAATTATCATCTGTCGTTTTTCCACGGTGGAAATAACGGAACGATGTATTTTGATCGATTTACAAAAAGTGCCGGAATCTCAAACTACTTTGGCGCGAATGAATACACCGGTGGTTCCGAGGACAACGATAAAGTTTGGGGAATCTTTGATGGCCCATTTTTCAAATTTTATGCAGGCAAGCTGACTGAGTTTCGCCAGCCATTTTTCTCGATGATCTTCTCGTTGAGTTCGCATCATCCCTATACAATTCCGGATGCGTACAAAGGAAAATATAAAAAAGGTTCCTTAGAAATTTTGGAATCTATCCAGTATGCGGACGAGGCCCTGAAAGATTTTTTTGATTTCGCTCAAAAACAACCTTGGTATGAGAACACTCTTTTTATTGTAACATCCGATCACACTCAAAAAAATATATTGCCAGAGTTTGACAACGAACTGGGGCATTTTAGAGTGCCTCTGATGTTCTTTCATCCCAAGATGGCTTGGCCAAAGATAGACGTTATATCTCCTGTCCAGCACATCGATATCTTGCCATCTATTTTGGATTTTTTAGGCTACGAGAATAAATTTAAAATCTTGCTGGGTGAGAGCGTATTTAAGTCTACGCCGGATAAAACCGTACTTTTGTTTAACGATAGTCTATATTATCAGGTCGGGCGGCAATACGTTTCCGTGTGGGATAAGCATGGTGAGATTAGACATTATGCAGTGGATGACCAAAGGTTAGCGATGCCACTGAACTTGTCGGTGGATTTCACATTGGAAATCAAGCTTTCCCTAGAGAAAAAGTTGCGGGCCTCTATTCAATACTTTAATCAAGGTATGTGGGATAATCGACTATATTTCCCCAATAAATAAGTCATAATAGTTCCATGGTCCTTTTATACGCTTTTGAAAATAAAAAAGAAAATATCAGAGTTTCGGCGGACTATCAGTTGCAAGGGAATCAATTGATCGCATCGTATTTAATCGATGATAAAGATCAAGAGTTAGAGGACTTCTATCCTTTTGAATCGGGTAAGACCATTTCGGGATCTTTATTTCCACTAGAAAATTTGTGGACGACGACGTGTTTTGAGATTTTTTTAAAGAATGAAAAAACGACTGACTATTATGAATTTAATTTTAACTCTAAAGGCGAGTGGAATGTTTTTTATTTTTCTGATTATCGCAAACGAGTTGAAAGTTCTAAACACTCTGTAGAAGTTAAAATGCAAACTCAAACTGTGGTGGGACGTCCGTTGTTAGTTTATTCTTTTGATATCTCTAATTTGGCAAATTTAAAATTTCCGTCACAAGTTAATCTGTCGACGGTCACTAAAGGCAAAGCCGGTATATCCTATTGGTCACAAAAACATAGTGGCCAAAAGGCGGATTTTCATGATCCGAAAAATTTCACGTTAACTTTGAACTCTAAATAGAAGGTAGAATCCTATGGGTAGTCAGTTTAAATTAGGCATTGAAGCTCTTGTTGCGCAGAAACAGTACTCTGATTTGTTAAAAACGAAACGGGTGGCGTTGGTGGCTCATCCCGCGTCGGTGACAGCGGAACTTGAACACAGTATCGACTTTTTGAAGAGACATCACGTGAACGTCACGTGTTGCTTTGGTCCTCAGCATGGTATGCGCGGGGAAAAACAAGACAATATGGTTGAGAGCGGCGACTATTTAGATCCTATCCACAAAATTCCTGTTTACAGTTTATATGGAGAACATCGGCGTCCCATTAAGCAATGGATGGATCAGTTCGATGTTTGCTTGTTTGATCTGCAAGATGTGGGAACTCGTATTTATACATTTTTAACGACTCTGTTATATATGATGGAAGCGTGCTCTCAAGAAAAGAAAGTTTTGATTGTACTAGATCGCCCAAATCCAGCAGGTCGTTCTATCGAAGGAATGAAGTTAGTTAAAGGCTGGGAAAGCTTTGTCGGTGCGTCTGTCATACCGATGCGACACGGAATGACTTTAGGTGAAATGGCATTGTGGTTTAAAGAAAATCACAAAATAAATTTGGAAATCGTCGTCTCGAAAATGGAAAACTATTCAAGCACAGAACCGTGGCCAAACGGAATGCCTTGGGTAAATCCTAGCCCGAATGCTGCGAATGTTTTTATGGCGCGCGCATTTCCGGGAACTGTGATGATTGAAGGAACGCATTTTTCTGAAGGTCGCGGAACAACTCGTCCACTAGAGGTTGTGGGGGCACCTGATATTGATATTCAAAAAGTTCTCGCACATATGGAGTCTTTGAAGGCCGATTGGATGAAGGGTTGTAAAATTCGTATGTGCTATTTTGAGCCAACATTTCACAAGCATCAAAAAAAGTTATGTCAGGGCTTTCAAATCCACACAGATGGTCCGTTCTATGACGAAGCGGTATTTAAACCATATAGATTGATGACTCTATTTTTCAAAGCGGTTCGCAATTTATATCCAAGTTATGAAATTTGGCGAGATTTTCCGTATGAGTACGAAATGGATCGATTAGCGATCGATTTGATCAACGGCAGTGATTTCTTAAGAAATTGGGTGGATTCAAAATCGTCAAAAGTCGGGGACTTTGAAAACGAATGTCGCCGATCTGAGTCCGCATGGTTGACAGAACGAAAGCCATTTTTGCTCTACACTTAGGTCGAGTTTGTGGGTAAGTCTATGGGCGAGTCCAAATATGAATTTTTTAGTTAGAGAAGCGTTGAAATAGGTCGATAATAGGAGCATGAAATATCTATCTATCGGCGTTTTTGTTACCGCTTTCATTTTGGGTCTCGGTTTAAATTTTGCCAATACAGAAGAGCAAGTTATAGAGCAGTCATCACAAGTTGGTACGTCTCCTCCAGCATCGAATACGGCCGCTGCGATTGCAGATGCGGTAACAAAAAATAATTCTAAAAATACGTTACTAACGCCGGGTGTTCCTAAAAAAAATACTGTAACAAATAGTACAACTACACCACCACCTGCGCTGACGAGTCCAACAGCTACTGAGCCGTCAACTCAAAATTCCACTACGACTGAAACGTCCGCAGTGAGTTTGGGCTCTTGCAATTGCAAACTTGGAAGTTCAGAAGAAAATAAAGTCGAACTTGAAGACCCCAATAAATGTTCGAAAGATAGATTGTATTTCCAAACAAGTTTGAAAAAAATTGATCCTCTTTTTTTAAAAGGACGCACTGAAAAAGAAGGTAGTCAGTTTCCAATGGCCTGTGTTGGTTACATCATGAGAAAGTTTATGGATGCGAGCGCCAAGCCGTCTCGCTATTACTCTTATTGCTCAAGAGCTATAGGGAAACCGGTTCGTTCGAAGAAAACTCATTGTGTGACAGAGGAATACGTAACATCAGTTTATAGTTCATATGTGGATGTTCTAGATTGCTTGGACGTTCCACAGCGTGATTTGATTCCCAAGCTGTACAATGAAAGTGGATTTCACATCAATACCTTCGGTGCAGGTATGGATGCTGGAGTCGGTCAGTTAACTGGACCTGCGATCTCGTCGGTTCAACAGTTGGCGAGCTTCGATGGAAAAAATATGACTTGGCTCGAGAACATCAAAGAAGAGGTTAATAAAAGTACCAAACCATCGTGTCAGCGTATTACGAAAATTCCAGGTTTGTTTAACAAAATTTCTGCGGACTCGTCTCAACGTTGCGGATTGATCGCGGCCCCTGAAAACCCATTGAAAAATGTTCTGTATATGGGAATTTTCTATCATTATATGCTTCGATCGCAAACAGGTGCACGTTTTTACAAGGGCTATACATATCTACCTAAAAGTGACGCTACTAAAGGTGACGAGCTCGTAGCGATGGATCGCAAAAATAAAGATATAGAGTTGTCGGGTTATTTTCGAGAATACAAAATTAAAGCCCGTATTCAAGCGTTGGGCATCGAAAAACCAAATATGCAAGCTTTGAAACAAATGATGATTACCCTAGGTTATAACTCAGGAATGGAATCAGCGTTTATCTTTTTGGATAAATATTTAAAGGCCAGATTGCAGCGTAAACTAAAATTGGCAGAAACTGATTTCGATTTTCAAACCCATTTTTATTCTAACTACGCAAAAAAATTGAAAAACCCAAAAGAAGAAGCGCGGCGGATAAAAGATATGAATATTATAAAATCGGCGCCGTATCGTATGCCGTTCCCAATTTTCTTGCGTGTCGCTCAAAGGACGGGATCTCCGGGTTACCTATCTGCCGTGTCGAATAAATTGTTGCAACTTGATAAAGAAATGGGTGAAGGAATATGTACAACTCCAGGGTTTTTAAAGTTCTAGTTTTGGTCATGGTTTCTATGACTTTCCTTGTTGGTTTTAAGGAAAAGTTTACTGAAAAAAATCAAACGGGATCACCGCGAATAAAAAAAGACGTGAAGATTGAGGTTTTACCTTCTAAAGAGCCACCTATGGACGACGAGGCACCTATAAATTTAGAAAATGGACCGACGTCCGACGATCGTAGAAAATTCGATGGGTGGTATGCCCAACTTGAAGACAAAATACGTAACAAAAAAACAGTTAAAGAACGGGTAGAACTGTTGCATCAAGGCCTAGCTCAAATAGAAAAAGATCGTGAGCAGCTACAGAATTTGAAGTTTAATGAAGAAATCGAGATCGATTTTCTTATTAAACCGCTTAAGTTGATGCCAAAGGTTAGCCAATTTAAAACTGAAAATTGTCACGACTATAAAATGAAAATTCTTTCTCATTTTGATCCCACTTCGGAAGACGAAGTCAAAGATCCCTCTTTGAAAAAAGCACTATCTGTGTTTAAATTAATATGCATTAATTAGGGATGTAATGAGCAAATTCATTTTTAAAACGACAGACGAAATAAACTTCACAAATGTATTTTTTGAAGGACCGATCAACGAAACATTCAATTCGTTCGATCTGCGGGTGAATCGTGATAAAAGCGTTCGGTTTGATTTCAAGAAAGTTTCGACCATCAATTCAATAGGAATTCGTTTTTGGATTGCTTGGATTCATAAGAACCCTGGAGTTGTATTTCACTTTCGACATGTTCCAGTCTGTATTGTTGATCAAATCAATAATGTCAGTGATTTTATGCCATCAGGAACAACGATAGAGTCGTTTTATGTTCCCTATTACAGTGAACACACCGGCGAAGAAAAACACGAGCTCTATATAGATAAGAAAGATTTCCAGCGTGGTAAAATTCCACCAACTAAATTCCTTGAGGATTCTCAGGGGAGTCGGATGGAAATCGATGTCTATCCTCAGAAATATTTTAAATTTCTTTTAAAGTAATCCCTAAGGCCAACTGTCTGAATTTTTCTATAATTTGTGCACTATATGTTCCGTATATTTTCAGAAGTTATCAATGGTTTTCTTTTTTCGAACGATGTCGTTAATTCGATTTAAATTTTGAAAAACGAAACTAATAAACGTCAAAAGAGACAAGGGATCACAATCCAAGCCACAAGAGTCGCTGTGTACCAGGGGAGGAGCGAAGAATTTTTATTTTTTGGTTCCTAAAACCTCGCTCTGGGCTTTTTCTTATTGTTGATTTTTCTATCGAAGGAGCATTGGGGTCTAAAGATGTTTGGTATTTTTTGAGGGCTCAGCTGCCGCATGGATGCGGTACTGTTCGCGTAGCGAACCGGCTGCCCTGAGCCACGATGGCGTCCCTCAAAAAATACCAAACATCTTTAGACCCCAATGCCCCCGCGCCACCCAAATCCCAAGATCGACAAAAAGAAAAAGCCCAGTCATCCCGGGCTTTCGATAAAACAAATTAAAATTTAGAGCGACGATTTAGCTTTGGCGTTGTCTCTTCTCCACCGCAAGCGCCGCTTCACGAACGGCTTCGCTTAAAGTCGGGTGGGCGTGGAAACTGCGAGCTAGATCTTCGCTGCTGCCGCCGAATTCCATGCAGACTACGATTTCGTGGATTAATTCAGAAACGTTTGGTCCAACTAAAGAGGCGCCTAGCAAGCGATCTGTTTTTTTGTCGGCGATGATTTTTACAAATCCATCAGTGTCCGCTTTGGCGCGCGCGCGGCCGTTGGCCAAAAATGGAAATTTTCCTACGTTGATTTCGATTCCGTCTTTCTTAGCTTGTTCTTCTGATAGACCTACTGTTGCGATTTCTGGGTGAGTGTATATAACTCCAGGAACCGTGTTGTAGTTTACATGACCGGCTTGGCCCACTAACATTTCTGCTAGAGCTACGCCTTCTTCTTCGGCTTTATGGGCTAACATTGGGCCTACGATAACGTCACCGATCGCGTAGATACCTGGAACACTTGTTTTGAAATGACCTTCAGTGATGATGCGTCCTTGTGGATCTTTTTGGATACCGACCTCTTCGCAGCCTAAGCCATTTGTAAATGGACGGCGACCCGTCGCCACTAATACAACGTCAGCTGTGATTTTACTTTTTTTACCATCTGTTAATGATTCAAATTCGACATCAACGTTCTTTGCATTTTTTTGAGCCGCGAATACTTTTGTTGATAACAAGAACTCAACACCTTGTTTTTGCATTTTTGATTTTAAAACATTCATGCAGTCTTGGTCTGTACCGCCGCCTAAACGGTCAGAGTATTCGATAACTGTAACTTTAGTTCCTAATCGGTTCCAAACAGAACCTAATTCCAATCCGATAACGCCGCCACCAACAACGATTAAGCTCGCTGGAACGGTTTTCAGAGCTAATGCGCCCGTGTTAGAAACGATACGTTCTTCATCGAATTTTAAAAAAGGTAATTCCGCGGGCGCGCTACCAGTTGCGATGACAATGTTTTTAGCCGTGATAACTTTTTTAGAGCCATCGTTTGCCGTCACTTCGACGTGATTGGCTTTCAAGATTTTTCCAAAACCTTGGATGCCCGTGATTTTATTTTTCTTAAACAAAAAGCTGATACCTTCAGTATTCTGTTTAACGACTTTGTCTTTTCTAGCCATCATCACGTCTAGATTCAAAGTCACAGACGGAATCTCTACGCCGTGAGCTTTCAAATCTTTCTGAGCGGCTACATAGTGTTCCGAAGATTCTAGTAACGCTTTTGAAGGGATGCAGCCTACGTTTAAGCATGTCCCGCCATATGTTGGATCTTTTTCGATCACCGCTGTCTTTAATCCCAGTTGAGCACAACGAATGGCTCCAACATAACCACCAGGGCCGCTACCAATTACGACCACATCAAATTCAAAATCAGCCATAAAATCCTCGTCAGAACATTTTTAATAAATATTAAACACCAATTAACAGACGTTCTGGATCTTCAACGCCTTCTTTTACTTTAACTAAGAAACCAACACTGTCTTTACCATCGATAATTCTGTGATCGTAAGAAAGGGCCACGTACATCATGGGTCGAATCACGATTTGGCCGTTAACTACAACAGCGCGATCTTCCACTTTATGCATACCTAAAATACCACTTTGAGGTGGATTTAGGATCGGAGTACTCATCAATGAACCAAACACGCCACCATTAGTGATCGAGAATGTTCCACCATTTAAATCATCAACACCGATTTTGCCGTCACGTGCTTTAAGCGCATACGTGCGAATCGCATTTTCGATTTCAAACAAACTCATTTGATCGGCATCTTTAACTACAGGCACCATCAAACCACGTTCAGTGCTGACCGCGATCCCGATGTTGTAATAGTTGTGATATTCAAAATCAGTTCCGTTGATATACGCATTTACGTTAGGGAATGCTTTAAGAGCTTCGATGACGGCTTTTGTGAAGAAACCCATCATACCCAAATTAATGCCGTATTTTTCTTTGAATTTATCTTTATACTTATTACGAATATCGTTCAATTTAGTCATATCGACTTCGTTGAATGTCGTTAAGATCGCTGCTGTGTTTTGTGCTTCTACTAAACGTTCCGCAATTTTTTTACGGATAGTTGACATAGGCACCAATTTCTTTTCACCTTGTTTAGATGACAAGTTTCCAGCGGGGAACAGGGGAGCCTGAACAGGAGCCGCTGGCTTGCTTGACGTCGTTTCTGGAGTTTTTTGAACGGCAGGCGCCACGCTTGTGGGAGTCGCGCCGTTTGAACCTAAGCTCATCAACACATCACCTTTAGTTAGGCGACCGTCTTTACCAGTGCCTGACATATCAGATGTGTTTATATTATTTTCAGCCACGATTTTTTGAACAGCTGGAGACAACGGTTTGCCTTCAGAAGACGCCGCCGTCATAGACGGAGTTTGCTGTTGAGGAGCTGCTTTTGTTTCAGTGCCTGCCGGAGCCGCGCTGGCGGCTGCTTTACCATCAGAATCAATTTGTCCAACCGTTGCGCCGATTTTAACAACATCGCCGGCTTGAGCTGAAATAGACAGAACACCGTCATTTTCCGCAATCACTTCAACACTGGCTTTGTCCGTTTCTAAAAGAAGAAGAACATCATTTCGTTTAACAGCTTCACCATTTTTTTTGTTCCAACTGCCAATAGTTGCTTCTGTGATAGATTCGCCTACAGCAGGAACTTTTACGTCGATTTTCATTTTATCTCCTCTTCCTTAGTACTTCATTACAGTTTGAATAAATTCATTTTGTTCTACTTTATGGCGGTACACTGAACCGGTCGCAGGGCTTGAGCGCTCTGGACGGCCAACATACTCTAGATCCCATTTTAATTTCTCGCGTTTGAACATGTCTTGGAACTTAAAGTAAACATGTTGAAAAGCACCCATGTTTTTAGGTTCTTCTTGCGCCCAAACTACATTTTTCAAATTAGGGAACGATTTTAACGCCGCCACGATTTGTTTTTCTGCGAACGGGTAGATTTGTTCCATTCGGATTAGAACGATATTGTCTTTCTTTTGTTTCTCTTTTTCTTCCAATAATTCGTAGTACAGTTTACCAGAAACAAACACCGCTGTGTTTGCTTTCTTAGCGTCCGCTTTATCTACAATAATTTCTTGGAACGTGCCTTGGCCAAGTTCTTCTAATGAAGAAACGGCTTTGGCATGGCGAAGTAATGATTTCGGTGACATTACAATTAATGGTTTTCTGAAATCACGTTTCATCTGTCTGCGCATCGCATGGAAAATTTGTGCTGGCGTTGTTAAGTTCACCACTTGCATATTTCCTTGAGCACACAGTTGCAGCCAGCGTTCTAAGCGAGCACTCGAATGCTCGGGTCCTTGACCTTCATAACCGTGAGGTAACAATAGAACTAAGCCAGTCATTTGCATCCATTTAGATTCACCAGAGCTTAAGAACTGATCGATAATAATTTGAGCACCGTTCGAGAAATCCCCGAACTGGGCTTCCCAAATTGTTAGGAACGTAGGATCACACGCCGCATTTCCGTATTCGAAACCTAAAACTCCGTATTCAGAAAGAATAGAATCGTAAACGCAGAATTCAACTTTATCGCCGTTGACTTGGTCAAGAGCTGCATACGGTTCACCATTTTTGAAATCGTAAAGTCCCGCATGACGGTGTGTGAATGTTCCGCGAACGCAATCTTGGCCAGATAAACGAACTGAGGTTCCTTCTGTCAATAAAGACCCGTACGCTAGTAATTCAGCCATACCCCAATCCAGTGGTTGTTTACCTTCAGCCATTGCTTTACGCGTTTCAAGTAAACCTTTTACCAATTTAGGATGGGGCGTGAAGCCCGCTGGAACTTCCGATAGTTTTTTACCGATGTCTTTTAAAATAGAAACATCGATTTGAGTGTTCACTGGTTTGTCTAAGTCAGCGCGCGTTCCTTTTCGGAAACCCTTCCAAAATCCATCAAATTTATACGCTTTCGCTTTTGGTGGCGTCTTTTTAGTGTCGTCGTATATTTTTTGTAAGTTATCGATCTTTTCCTGATAGAAACCGTCCATATATTTAGCGTCTAAAGAATTCTCGCGAGCTAATTGTTTGCTGTAGATATCTTTTAATGTCGGGTGAGTCTTGATAATTTCATACATCAAAGGTTGAGTGTAAGCCGGTTCGTCACCCTCGTTATGTCCAAAGCGACGGTAGCAAATCATATTAATTACGATATCGCGGCCCCATTCCTGGCGGAATTTAATCGCGATTTCTAATGAACGAACGCATGATTCTGCATCATCACCATTAACGTGAATCACGGGCGTTGCTAAAACTTTCGCTACGTCAGATGAATAATGTGATGATCTATGGTTTTCAGGGTTCGTTGTAAAGCCAACTTGGTTATCGATTACGATGTGAAGAGTTCCACCAACTGTGTAACCTTTAACTTGTGACATTTGGAATGTTTCAAGAACAACACCTTGTCCCGCGAAGGCCGCATCCCCGTGGATTAATACAGGGATAACTTTTTTACGATCTTTAGTATCTTTTCTGCGGCGTTGAGCCGCGCGAACCATACCTAGAACAACTGGATTTACCGCTTCTAAGTGAGACGGGTTGTAAGCTAAGGTTACTTGGCATGTTGGGCCAGCTGTCGTTTCTTTGTGAGCAACGTAACCTAAATGGTACTTTACGTCGCCATCGAAATCGTCGATGGGTTCTGCTAGTTCAGTAGGGCCATTGAAGTCACCAAAGATGTACTCAAGACCTTTACCCATGAAGTTCGCTAGAACATTTACGCGACCACGATGAGCCATACCGATAACGATTTCTTCAAAGTTATACTGAGGACTTTTCTGAACCAATGTTTCGAGCATCGGCATCAGCGCATCGCCGCCTTCTACTGAGAAGCGTTTTGTTCCTACATACCGAGTATGAATGAATTTCTCTAAAGCTTCTGTGCGAGCCAGTGAGTGAAACACTTCTTTTTTTTCGTTCGCTGAAAGTTTAAATTTTGGATTTTCTATTTCGAATTCGCGGATGAACCAGTTGCGAACTTCAGGAAGTGCCTCGGCACATTGAACTGATAATTTACCGCAGTAAACTTGTCTCAATGTGGCGATAATTTCTTTCAATGATGAGTTGGGTTTTCCAATCACCGAACCGATTTGAAATGTCGAGCTCAAATCTTTTTCAGTTAAATTAAATTTCTTAAGTGCGAGTTGTTCGCTTGATGGTGCCGTGTTTGACAACGGATCAAGTGAAGCTTCGAAATGACCGTAATTACGGTAGGCTTGGATTAGATTGTACACATCTAATTCTTTTTCAGACAGGCCCGATGTTCCTGTTTGTCCGAATTCTAAACCTTCAAAGAAGCGTTTCCATTCGATGGATACGGCATCAGGGTTTTGTTTGTACTCTACGTAAAGTGAATCGATATAATCGACGTTCGATTGATTCACGGGACTTGAAAAACCATTGCGTTGGTTTGTACTCATGGAGGTGGTTCCTTTCAATAAAAAGCGACGGCGCATCGTTTCGCGGAATTACATTCTCGTAAATTCTTAAAGAGTTCAATGTTGACCGCTATTTAATGCGATATTTAACAAATGACATCATAACTTTGTTTTTAGACCATTTGTACTAGTCAGGTGTCCAAATAATGCAAAAAAAGTTTCTCTTTTTCGAAAATTTGGATAATTGTACTTTAGGTCGTGACTGAACCTGTTTCTGGGTAGTGTTTTCAGAGACAAAAATCTAGTTATTAGGATGGAGAGTAGTGATGTACCAACTTGTGGTGATAAGACATGGCGAAAGTATTTGGAACCAAGAAAACAGATTTACCGGTTGGTATGATGTTGGTTTAGCTGAAAAGGGTATTGAAGAGGCAAAAGCGGCCGGCATAACTCTTAAAAAAGAGAAGCTTACTTTTGATGTGGCTTATACGTCCATGCTTAAGCGCGCTATAAAGACTTTGGACTATATACTCGATGAAATGGATTTAGTGTGGATTCCTGTGCACAAAGACTGGCGCTTAAATGAGCGGCACTATGGTAATCTACAAGG
This sequence comes from Bdellovibrio sp. 28-41-41, assembly GCA_002256935.1. GTDB lineage: Bacteria > Bdellovibrionota > Bdellovibrionia > Bdellovibrionales > Bdellovibrionaceae > UBA2316. Next base: position 37,645 of record NCGL01000014.1, on the reverse strand, counting down.
TTTGAACAAAACAGAGATGGTTGAAAAGCATGGTGAGGAACAAGTAAATATCTGGCGCCGCAGCTACGATACACCTCCACCTGATATGAGTCCTGATGACGCAAGACACCCTAAAAATGACGTTCGTTACAAACATGTGCCGTTGCGTGATTTGCCTAATGCTGAGTCATTAAAAGATACGCTTCATAGATTCACTCCGCTTTGGAAAGACAAAATCATGACCGACCTAAATCTAGAGCGAAAAATTTTAATCGTAGCACATGGAAATTCATTGCGTGCATTGATGATGATTTTAGAAGGTATTTCACCGGACGAAATTATGCAGGTGAACGTACCAACAGGTATTCCACTTATGTATCAACTGGATCAGAATTTCAAAGTGACTGGCAAAAAGTACCTGGGTGATGCCGCAGAAATTGAAAAAGCGATCAATTCAGTGGCAAACCAAGCAAAGAAAAAATAACTAGCGGACCGTTTGACTTTTAAAGGATTCAAAATTCATAATTAGGCATATCGCTATTATGAAAAAGGGGCTACTTTGTCGGCAAAAAGCAGAAAAACGTTTGGTTTTATTTCTCATCCAAGAATTCAGTTTAAATATGCCATTCTAAATTCTTTGTTTGTTTCCGGGGTCATACTTCTTTCAAATTTGCTGGTTGTTTATCGCTTGCGTAACTATGCTGACAGTCAAAGCGATATCGAAATGGACACGGCGCTTTTGTACAACATCACTGATTTTACTATGCAGATGGGATTTCTAACTTTTTTAGTTTCATTCTTTATCACGTTTATTTCGACGATCGTGATTACTCACAGATTCGTTGGTCCGTTTATTTCAATCAATCGGTATGTGGATAGTATAATCAATGGCAAGTTTGACGAAGGTTTAAACTTGCGTACATCTGATGAAATGCACGAGATCGCCGGCAAGCTTAAAACTTTGGGCGATCGTTTAAAACCAACCAAATAGGGGTACGAAAGTCCTATTTAAACGGCTATTCTTAACTATCTTATTTCGTTTCTGAGCCTCAGTGCTAAAATTATTATATGAAAAGCATATTAATTCTTTTGGCCCTTTTAACTATTCCATTTTCTTTAACTGCTCAAACCAAAGCCGGCATTATTGCGACCAATAATTTAAGGGGATTTGATCCTATTCTAGGTTTGTATGACGGTGATGTTTTCAGAAAGCCTTATGGTTCTGGTTCTTATACCCCTCAAGAAGTGAATAGTTATTTGGGAGAAAAATATCCTGGAAGTAAATACGATCCGAAAAAGAAAGAAATCGTAATTGAGAATAGCGGTGCCAAGTTTGTTTTGTCGTCGGTAAGAGAGGACTTCGAAAAAGGGTTAGATAACCGCGTAAGTCAGGTGTTCCATCAGAAAAAGGAAAAGGCTCTAGATATCTCGACAATGACATTTAGAGGTAACTATCTGCGCGCAATTACAAAATGTTTTGGCATGAAAGAGAGTTCAACGATAATGAAAATAAAAACTGAAAAAGATTCAGTTTTCTGTGCCACGGCGACACCTAAGGTATGCCAAAAGATCGTTAACGTTTATAATAAGAGAGCAATTGACAATAATAACCTGGGATCGTCAGTGGAAATGAACGCAAAAGTCGCTGCCTGCACTGATATTATGAAAGAATATAGCGAAATTTTGAAATCATATTCAGAGCTTGCACCAGGTGTGGCGGGTAACTTTGCGACAATTGTTGAGAAGGAAAATAAGGCTATTAAAGAGCAATTAGGTAAAGCTGAAGAGGCGACGATTTCTAACTTAGATTTTTATTCTTTAAATAACAGAGATTCTTTTGCTAAGGCGAGTGAGGCCATGTTGTCCTCTATGAAAGGATTAGAGCATGTTAATAATCTTATCGAAACTTGCCAGAATAATCTTCAAAACTTCGATCCTGAACTTTATGACACGAACAAGCCAAAGCCCACAAAGACCCCAGCTCGTCAAAGATAGGTTATGAATCTATCTAAGCTTGCTCTGAGCTTTACGCTGTGATTAGTATAAGTCAGTGATTTTAATCAAAGATGCGAAACAAATTCTGACTTTAGAAGGCGCTGCTAAGAAGGGCGCTCGCCACACACTGGACCAAGATCTAACGGCTTTAACCGGTCATGCGATACTGATCGAAAAAAACAAGATAAAATGGATTGGTCCGCAGAAAGAAATTCCAAAAACCGTATTTAAAAAAATCAAAAAAGAAATTTCAGCTAAAAACAAAGTCGTGATGCCAGCATTTACTGAATGTCATACTCACACTGTTTTTGCTGGAGAACGTTACACCGAATTTGAAATGAGAAATACGGGAGTAAGTTACCAAGAAATCGCGGCTCGAGGCGGCGGTATCTTGTCATCTCGTAAAGCTTTGGCGGCGACATCTAAAGCGGATTTATTGAAACTAACTCAAAAGAGAGTCGACAAATTTATCCAGCAAGGCGTGGCTACGATTGAAATCAAAAGTGGCTACGGATTAGATTTGGAAAATGAAATCAAGTCTTTGGAAGTTGTGAAGAAGCTTAAGAGTGCGAATTTTGTAAAAACATTTTTAGGTGCCCACGCGATTCCTAAAGAATTCGGCTCAGCGAAAGAGTACTTAGCCTATTTGAGCGAATTTATTTATCCCGAAATTAAAAGAAAAAAATTAGCGGATCGGGTAGACATTTTCATCGAGAAAGGTTTTTTCTCTGTGGAAGAGAGCCGTTCGTATTTAGAGCTTGGGAAAAAAATAGGACTCGATATTGTGATCCACGCGGATCAATTATCATTGAGTGGTGGAACGGAATTGGCTGTTCAGCTAGGGGCCTTGTCCGCCGACCACATCATTCAAATTCAAGATAAAGAAATTAAAAATTTGGCTCAGTCTGAAGTGACTGGTGTGTTGTTACCGCTCGCAGATCTATACATGAAATGTGCCTATCCACCGGCTAGAAAATTAATCGATGCGGGTGCGCGCGTGGCGGTGTCGACTGATTTTAATCCGGGATCATGTCCGTCTCAAGATGTGCAGATGACAGGATTGCTAGCTCGACTAGAAATGAAAATGACTTTGGCCGAAGTGATTGTGGCCTATACGTTAGGGGCCTCATACGCTTTGAAACGTCAGGCTACCGAAGGATCTCTTGAAGTCGGCAAGAGCGCGCAATTCATATTTCTTGAAGATTCGTATGCTGGATTATTTTACTCTTCGACGGAAACCTGCGTGACTCACCGGTTTTTCGACGAAACGCTCGAAAAACTAGTTAAATAACGCATGCCAATATATCTTAAATATTCTTAAAAATTTTGTGGACCCGGTTTTAATCCCTTTCTAAGCTCAGGATACAGGCACACTGTGCCAACAGTTTAAAGTTAGCCAATTTAATAGCCAAGGAGCGGCGAAATGAAAAACGGTTATAGTCAGCTAATACAATCTAAATATTTTGTGACTGATTTTAATTCGGCGATCTTTGATGGACCGATCAGAATTTACTTCACGCAGGCTCAAGAATCTTTGGCGCTTAAAGTATACTTTCATATTCAAAACCGTTTTGCAGCCGAAGTAAAAAAACTAAAAGGTGTTTTCAGTGACGGGAATACAAGTCTATTTATTTTAATTTATCCAACCACAGAAACATTTCAAAAATGTTTTGAGTCTAGCGAAAGAATGCAGACGGCTGACTGGGAAAATGATTTAGTGATTGGTATCAACGAGAGTCTAGGCGGTATTGATTTTAATGTGTTTGAAACCCAATTTCTCCAAGCTTATTCTCAATGGGTAAGTAAGAATAAGAAAACCAAAAAACATGAAGAGCTTATTTTATAAAAATAATCGCGGTCAATTGATCGTCGAGTACGTATTGTTGCTTTCGATAGCGGCTGTCGTGTCTGCGATCGTAGTAAGCAAATTAGCAAGCCGAGATCCTGACTCGCCAGGAGCTATTGTTTCTGGGTGGAGCAAAGTCGTTCAATCGATTGGCACAGATGTTGTTGATGATTGCCTTAAGCCAAGTTGTCCAAATTAGCTGTACAAATTAGTTTTCCATATTAGAAATAAATCGATCCGCGTTTTCTGATTTCTGCATTCATGCGTTCTTGCATCAGTTCTTGAATATCAGCGGCAATTTCACGAATAAACGTATGATCTTCTAGTATCGCTACGTCATAAGGCAAATAGATAGGATCTAGGAAAATAATTCGCCACTTAGCTGGCAGTGGAACTAAGTTTAAAGGTAGTGGAATCCTTAAACCTTTGAAAATCGTTTTCATTGTTAATTGTTTCAACGTGAAATTAGTTTCTTCAGCGCCGATAATAAGAGTCGGGACAATCGGAGACTGCGTTTCAATGGCCATGCGGATGAAGCCTCGTTTGAACTCTTGAAGCGAGTACATCTTGCGCGAGGGTTTAAAGTTGCCGGCTTCGCCTTCAGGAAAAATAACCACCGCATTTTTACGTTTTAGAAATTGTAGACCATTTTCATAGTTGGCTTCAAAGAATCCCATTTTCTTTGCTACTTTTTCAGAAAAGTTAGTAGTGAACCAAAATTTGTGGGTTAGCACCCTAGGAACGCGCTTAACGTCGTTGACCAATACGTGGTTCAGCATAACAGCGTCTAATCCCGAAAATCCAGAATGATTAGGAACGATGACAACTGAGCCCTTCTTAGGAACTAGGTGAGCATTTTCGACTTCTAGGCGAAAATAGAGCTTCAAAAGTTTGAGAAGCTGATTTGGGAGAGTCTTGAAATAAAAGCTCTCATTCTTGATTTTTTTAAGCTTATCATCAAACATATACTATATGTCTAAATATATAATCTCGATCGATCAAGGAACAACTTCATCAAGGGTCTGTCTTTTCAATAAAAATGGACAATTGGTGGATCAAGTACAGAAAGAGTTCCGTCAAATTTTTCCTAAACCGGATTGGGTCGAGCATGATGCTGAAGAGATTTGGCAGACAGTCGTTTATTGTCTTAAAGAAATTTTAACAAAGTACTCTGCGGTCGACATAGATTCCGTGGGTATTACGAACCAGCGCGAGACTGTCGTCTTGTGGGATAAGCAAACGGGGAAACCCGTGCATAACGCTATTGTGTGGCAGGACAAACGTACAGACAAGGTTTGCTCGAAGTTACGCAAAGTCAATGGTAACTATGTTAAGAAAGCTACAGGACTTGTGATCGATCCCTATTTTTCGGGAACCAAAATCCGCTGGATGCTTGATAATGTTTTAGAAACAAAATCGTTACTAAAAGAAAAACGACTACTTGCGGGAACGATCGATACATTTCTCATTTGGAAACTAACGAAAGGGGCCGTGCACGCAACGGACGTATCGAATGCATCGCGAACTCTGTTGATGAATTTAAAAACACGTGATTGGGATGCCAAATGCTTAAAAATATTTGGAGTACCGGTTGAAATTCTTCCCGAAGTTAAAAAATCAAATTCACTATTTGGCACGATCGAATGTGCCGAGGTGAAAAACCTACTTACTAAAAATATAAATATTAATGGTGTTGCCGGTGATCAGCAAGCGGCCCTGTTTGGGCAAGTGTGCTTTGAAAAAGGAATGTCGAAATGTACCTTCGGTACCGGAAGTTTCATTTTGTACAATATCGGTAATCAAATTAAATATTCTAACTCGGGTCTATTGACCACTCTGGCTTGGGAGCTAGAAGGAGAAAAACCGTTTTATGCATTTGAAGGCGGCGCGTTTGTTTGCGGCGCTGCTGTGGGGTGGTTGCGCGACAATTTAGGATTGATGAAAGAATCAAAAGATATCGAAACCATGGCCGCACAAGTCGACAGTACCGAGGGTGTTATTTTTGTTTCGGCATTGGCTGGGTTGGGTGCTCCTTATTGGAAAGATGGTGCTAAGGGTCGCATCGTAGGATTAACTAGAAAGTCTAACAAATTTCATTTAGCTCGCGCGACTCTGGAATCGATGTCGCTTCAAAATTTGGACATTATCAAAGTTATGGAAAAAGAATCTGGTAAAAAACTCTTAGAATTAAAAACGGATGGCGGAGCTGCTAAAAATAATTTGCTGATGCAATTTCAATCCGACTTTTTGCAAAAAAAAGTTTTGCGTGCTCAGGTAGTTGAAACAACGGCATTAGGAGCGGCCTTCCTGTCGGGACTAGGTAGTGGTTTCTGGAAATCAAAATCTGAATTAAAATCAACTTGGAAATGGGACAAGGAATTCCTTCCCAAAAAGAAATCTAAATTTCTGACAGAAACGATTCGGAATTGGGATCGCGCTGTTCGTAATTTGATAGAGGAACTGTAATTGGAAAATGTCTTTAAAAAACTTTCAGACGAAGAACGTGAATCAGTTTTACTGAAAGGTTTAAAACAAAAGGCTTTTTTTGTATTTAAACTTCCGGCGCGAATTATTAAAACAAAACTTCTGAGTTTAAACCGCGCTAGTTATATCATGTGCAGTCGCCCGTCGAGCATTCATACATTACGGACTCGTCAGGAAGTGATAGTTATCATGGTTCTAGACGGCGAGAGATACTTTTTTAAATCCGTCGCGTTTATCGCGGAAGGCGCCTTGGTTTTTAAGCGCAAAGTTGATTTTTACCATTTGATTCGACGTCGTGATAAACGCCTAAAAATACCTCAGGCCTATCCTGCCAACTTAATGATTAAACGTATGAATAATGGCTTGGCATTTTTGCGATCTTTAATGTTCGACTTTTCTGAGTCAGGCTGTCGAGTCGGATTAAATACGGAGCTCCCAAAAATGGAAATCGGGGATGAATTGGTTGGCAACTTACGAATGGGAGACCGGCGGGCTGTTGAAGTCACTGGCACCGTCAAGCATGTAACACGCAGTAAATCAGGCGCGACCCTGCAAACTTTGGGACTAGAATTTAAGTTTCCGGAAGATCAGTCACCCACGCAGGTAAAAAATTTATTTCTAGATTTGCAACGCGAACTTTTTGTAGAATTTTATGGTAAGCGATGAAAAACGTTTTTAAAAAAGTACATCTGTCTGACAAAAAGAAACTATTCAAGCGTATCATTGAAGATCGACTAGTTTGTTTAGTTAAAACGGAGTCTTTCGATGTCCAGCAAGTCGTGCCTAACCGTATGATGGATGAAAAAATTGTTGAATGTGAATTCGTTGATGGGCAAGTGTTCGACCTAAAAACACCAGAGATGGGTGTTGTCAGCATTAATTCAGGTGAAGATCGCTATTTTTTCTACGGCTTAGTCGCGCTCAACAATGATCGTGTTTACATTGAAACTCACGGAGATTTGTTTTATTTGCAACGTCGAAAATCAGCGCGGTTAGAACTTCCAGAAAACTACACAGCGACGGCTCGTATCACTGATTTTAACGGGAAAACATTGCCTTTTGATTGCGATGTAGCAGATATCTCTAGTGGTGGATGTAAACTCTACCTGACTTCTTTAGAGCCTTTGATACAGCCAGGAACGATTTTAAAGATGAAAATTACTCTGGGTCACCGATCACCTTTTGAAATCAATGGCTCAGTTCGTCATGTGAAGCCTGTACGTGATTTTTCTGAGCTGCCGCAAACGATGGGGATTCAGTTTGTCAGCACAGACCCTATGTTTGAAGGACGGATGTTGAATCTCTATATGGACGTCCAGCGCGAAGTCTTTCTTAAGTACGTTAAGAGATAGTCGAGTCAGCGCGACCTAGGTCTGGTCGTTCTCACCTTGGTCGCTGCTCATCAGAATTTTGACAAACATGGATAGTTTTGGACTTCGATTTTGCTATTGTTATCCGCTATCATTATACTAGTAACACTACATTTTTAAATCCCCATACGGATGAGGCGTTCAATGCAATTTAGCTCTATATTTTTGCTGGCGTTATTTTTGTTTTCAACGCTGGAATTGAATTCGCAATCCGACATTTTTTCAAAGACCAGGATTTTTTTACAAAATGGAAAATGGGATAAATTAGTTGAGGCCATCGATAGAGATTTAGGGAAATCAACAATACCAGATAAAGAGCTAATGTTATTTCAAAAAGCGTATGCTCTGTTCCAAATGGAAAAGATGGGTGATTCAGAAGCCGTATTTGCGGAACTGAAAGGTAAAAATAAAGCTCTTTCAGAGTATGTTTTGTTTTATTTGGGTCAGATCTATCTAAGTAAGAAAGACAACGTAAAAGCTAAAGAAAACTTTTCTGCAATTCTTGATGGTAAACCAAATATCCGATTGAAAAATGAAACAATGCTATTTCTGAGCCGCATTCAGGCCGAAGAGAAAAATTACAAATCGTCGCACGCACTTTTACAGAAACTTGAGAAAGCAACACGTGGTACGGAACAACATCCGTTTATTTTGTTAGATCTTGCCACTATTGAAGATCAATTGAAAATGGCTGATAAGAAGTGTTCGCGCTTGGTGAAGCTCTACAGTCAGTATCCACAGTTCGAGAAAATTGCTAATTGGGGATATAATTTATCTTTAAATCAAGTGAATGGAAAAGAATCTAAGTGCGCTTGGGAAATTGATGATTTTAAAAAACGGGTTCGTAATAGTTTATGGGCGGGGCAGGAAAAGAAAGCGTTAGAGGAAATTTTAAATTTCAAAAAAGATTTTCAAGGCAAGTATGATTTCGACGCCGATAAGATCTTGGCTATGTACCATGCGCAAGAAGGCGATCTAGAAAAAGCCTACGGAATTTTGAAAAAGTATCTAGCTGAAAAAGAAAATGATTTTGAATTTCTAAATCAGTTGGCACCGATCGCGGCGCGCTCAGGCGATTTGAATTCAGCTGTTTCTTTGTACTACAAAAGTTTTCAGATGCAGAAGAAAACACCGAAAGGTCAACAAGCCTTGTTTCAAGCTGCATTTATGTCGTATCAGTTGCGTGACTACGACTGGTCGACTCGCAAATTTAAAGATTTCATGAAAATCTCAAAAAATGAGAAGTTAAAAAAAGAGTCTCAATGGTATTTGGCGTGGATGAAGTATCTACGCGGTGAGTATCATCACGCATTCAACGACTTCAAGAAACTAGCAACTGTAAAAAACAAAAAATATCGTTCACTCAGTAAAGAACGTTTGAATTACTGGATGGGGATGGCTCTGTATCGAGAAGGAAAATTTGAAAAATCAAAAATCTATTTTGAGCGTTTAATGGCGGATCGAGCAAAAGGCTACTATTCTGTGGCCGCTACTAAACGCCTTGAGAAAATGGATGCCGAACAAAAAGGCCTAGAGAAAATAGCGAGTGCTGTGGTGAAAGAGGAAAATTCGAGTTCAAATCTTGTGACTCATTTCCGAAAAGGATTTGATTCACGAATGATGGCATCGATTAAAGAAGCCCCAGTAGAAGAAGAAACGACGACTACGGCTGAAGCACAAGAGACTGAGGACGAAGCGGATCCAATGGAAATGGATAAGCCAGATGAAAAAGTCGCTGAAAATAGCGAAGAAAGTCCATTTAAGACGCCAGATTTTGTTGAAAAGTTTGAAAAATCTCGGGTGTTGTCGACGTTGGGTTTAGATTTCTGGGCGAAGTGGGAACTATATGAAATTGAAAAGCGAACAAAAAACAAAGAGTACCTAAAAGTTCTTCTCAATGAGTATGCGCTGGTCGGCCAGTATCATCGCATGAGCCATATCAGTCAAATATACTTTGGTGGTCAGAAGACACGCTTAGGGATCGAACAAGGGCGCGGATTGTGGGAGTATTCGTTTCCCAAAGCCTATCCAATTTTAGTCGATCGTTATTCCAAAGAATTCGAAGTTCCACGCGAACTTGTGTGGAGTATCATGAGAGCCGAGAGCCAGTTTAAAAAAGAAGCGATATCGCCAGTAGGTGCGCTCGGATTAATGCAGGTTATGCCTTATACAGGAAATCGAGTCGCTGAAATATTGGGTGATAAAACATTTACCCCGAAGCTACTGCTTGAGCCGGATTCGGCTATCAAAATTGGGACAAAATATTTGCAGCGTTTGAATAGAAAGTTTAATCAGGCACTGCCGCTAGTAGCTGCCAGTTACAATGCGGGTCCACACAGGGTTAAAAATTGGCTACAGCAATTTGGTAATTTAGAAACTGATGAATTTATCGAACATATTCCGTTTTTGGAAACGCGTAACTATGTTAAGAAAGTGATCGCAAATAGTTATATCTATTCTGAACTATACGGCGAAAGAAAAGAAAAAAAGATACCAGATTTGGTTCCCTATTTGGCAGAGAAAGTTCCGTTTAACTATAAAGATCGCGCGCCAACACGTGAAACGTGGGAAGAAATTTGAGATAATGCTTTCCCCTCTGGGTTCAGTTGTAAAACCGCTATTGGATCTAGGATTTAAATTTGTTTTAAATTTCCACCTTCTATTGGTCATTGTCTTTTCAATATTTTACTTTGTTCCGGGCGCCTATGTAGACGACGAGCATATCGTCGAGCAAGCTGCCCAAAATTTACCAGAAAAGAAATATTTTTTTTTTAGCTTGAAAGACTCTTTGGTCGACTTCTACACTTTAGATTTCGGTGTGACTTATCATAATCACAATTTGAAAGTGACAGATTTAATATGGAACAAAGCTCTTTTTAGTTTTCATTACCTGGGGATCGCCGTAGCCGTTTTGTTTGTAGTTTCGATAGTCTTTTCATTTCTAATAGTGAGGTCTCGACGACGCCGGCGACTCCTGGCATTTTTGCGAATTCTAAATCAAATCCCGCAGTTAGTGATGATTCCAGTTGTGATCTATGTATTTTCTTATTTGTTTAGCATTGTGCCTTTGAAATTTGATCCCTACAACGTGGGATGCGTAGTTTTTGTGATTGCAACACTCTTAATTAAGCCCCTTGGGCAACTGATACAATTGACCGTTGAAAAGTGGCATAAAGAGGCGTCTGAGGTTTACGTACAGTACGCGCGCTCAAAAGGGCTTAGTCGCAATCGCGTCTTTATCGTGCATATGTTTAAAAATATCGCGAATTCATTTTTGGGGTATTTTTTAACGATCGTTCTACAGTTGCTGACAGGAAATTTTATTTTGGAAAGTTTGTATTCCATTCCTGGGTTTGGTTTAGGATTTATGGATTCGGTATCTCAACGTGATTTACCAATGGTCATTGGGTATTTATTTTTATTCTCTGTCCTATATCTAACGCTCCATTTTGCGGTTCAGGTTATTTTTCTATATATAAATCCTCGGTTAAGGGAAAATATATGAAACGGTTTTTCCCTCTAGCCTTTGCCATTGCCTTAAGTATCTATCCGTTCGTTGCTCGAGATTTTTTCATGGATATCGATTCTGCCAAAGTTTTTCAAATGCCCAGCACTGAACATTGGGGCGGAATGGATTCATTAGGTCGAGATTTATTTCAACGCTCACTTGTGGGCGGCGGAATTTCTTTGTTGATTTGTTTTTTTTCACTATTTCTAACCTACTCGATAGGGTTGATTGTCGGAAGTGCCTTGTCGTTTTGGAATCGAAGTAATCACCTGATTATTTTCATTTTGGATGTATTTGATTCCATTCCTAATTTTCTACTAGTGGCTTTGTTTTCAATATTGTTAAATCGTGGGATTTCAGGTGGCGTCTCGCCAGTGGCCTCTTTTTCGGTTCTTGTAATATCTATCAGTTTGGCGGTTTGGCCGCCGATTGCTCGCAACGTAAGGTTAGAAATTTTACAATTGCGCGGACGTGAATATCTTAGCGCGGCTGTTCTAGCCGGGGGGAGTTTGTTCTATATTGTTCGCGCCCATTATTTACGCGCTCTATGGCCATGGCTACGAACATCTATCACCCACAGCATCCCTCAGTTTTTACTTATAGAGAGTGTATTGTCCTTTACTGGGTTTGGAATGGGTCCTCAGCATGCCACTTTAGGCTATTTAATATACGAGGGCTGGAAGAATGCGCTTATGTTTCCTCACCTATTCTTGGTTCCGGCATTGATCCTGTGCGTGTTGGTTTTTATCTTAACCAACAGCATTCAAGACCCCAAAACTTAGCCCCTTTAGAATCTTCACAAATATTTGTTTTAGTTGCTTTATTTCTGGATTGAACTTATTTATTTGGGACCATGAATTTAGTTTTGGATGTTCATAACCTGACTGTGTTTCGCAATAGTAAAAAAGTTTTCGATAACTTTAATTTTCAGGTTAAAGCGGGAACATTAGTTACCTTGACCGGCAGTAATGGCAGTGGCAAATCAACGCTAATCAAAAGTGTCTTAGGTTTGATTCCTTTTTCTGGGCATGTCCATCGTCACACAAATGAAATTGGCTATCTTCCACAATCTCACTTAATCGATCGTAGTTTTCCTGTAACAGTCAGTGAATTTATTAGTTTCGGTTTTCGCAGCAAGCAAAAAGATGATTCTGTTGTCGATAGCATCATGAGCGAGATTTCAATTTCGCATTTGAAAGATCAGCTTCTGGCCGACTTGTCTCAGGGGGAATTTCAAAAAGTTTTACTTTCTAGAAGCTTAGTTGAAAGTCCTAAACTACTCGTTCTAGATGAACCATTTTCTAATATAGATGAAAAATCAGCCGAAGTTTTAAAGGAAAATCTTTTGAAACGTAAGAGTTCAGGTACAGCGATTTTATTATCTATCCATGATTCTAATTTTGTGAAATCATACAGCGATCAAATTATTCCGCTTGGTGGTCAGAAAACTAATTTCGTAGATCATTGTCTTCATGATCATGGAGATGTTTAGTGAGTGGTTTCCTTTCCATCCTTCAAGATTACGATCTGTACGTAAACGCGCTCGTTGCCAGCTTGCTGATTAGTTTTGCAGCAGCCCCAATTGGGGTGTTCTTGAATTTAAAGCGTATGACACTAATGGGTGAAGCCATCAGTCATTCATTGCTGCCGGGGTTTGCATTGGCATTTATGCTGTACGGAATGTCGTATGCCGGTTTGATTTTGGGCGGATTATTCGCAGGCTTGTTGGTTTTGGGTTTGATGATGGGTCTGAATAAATTTGTGACCATCAAAGAAGACGGTGTTCTGACAGTGGTGTACTTAACCTTCAGTGCGTTGGGGTTATTGATTGTTTTAAAATCCGGAATCAAAATTGATTTATCGCATATTTTGATCGGAAATATTCTACTGATTGATAATGTTTGGCTTTTGATTCTATTTGTTTCCAGCATCCTGATCCGTTTTATTTTTAGCCGAATCCGGAAAAATCTTCTGATTGTTCTAATGGATCCCGAGTACGCACAATTTTTAGGAATTCCAATCCAGAAAATCAAAAGCATTTTTTATTTCCTGGTGTTGTGGATTTTAGTTCTATGTTTCTATTCAGTTGGAACATTGCTCGCGCTGGGACTGTTACTAGTGCCAGCATTGGTCGGCAAGGTTCTGGTTAAGCCGATTCAAAAGCAAATTCATTACACCTTAGCTATTGGTGTTGTGATGAGCGTTCTTGGTTTAATTATGTCCGTGGGCTTGGACTGGCCAACAGGACCCACCATTATATTGGGCGGCGGTATTTTGTTTCTTCTGGCGGTTGCGGCACGCCCATGTGCAATGAAGGTTTTGGTTTTGAGTCTGCTAGCTTTAGGATTTCAACCGCGAGCTGAGGCGGGCATTATCACGAACCTGCAGTCCAAAAATCAGATCTTGTTATCTAGTCCGTACTTAAAATTATTCATAAATCATCTAGTCAAACCCGAAGACAAAGTTTCAGTGGAAACATTGATCCCAAATGACCACTCTGTACATAACTACCAATTGAAACCGTCAGACTTAAAAAAAATAAAACATGCTAAGATTTTTCTATATGTAGGAAATGGTTTAGAAGAAGGGCTGAAAGATCAGGTCGCTAAAGTGAATATCCAAGCTAAATTTGCAAATCTGACGGCCGTTGCAAAGGCGGCCACAACACAAGACGTTCACTTTTGGCTGAATCCAGAATGGACTATGACGATTTTAGAATCGATCAAATCGACTTTGATTGTAGAACGCCCGGATTTAAAAAGCTCGATCGAATCTAGATTTGAAAGCGCGCGCAAAGAATTGTCTGATTATACCAAGCAGATTCAAGATAAGTTTCAGTCTTTTAAAGGACGATCTGTTTTGATAAGTCATAATTCGCTGTATTTTTTGCATAATCTTTTAGCTATCAATGTTTATTTCTATACGCAAAGCACGAGTCCTAGCGACGTCATAAATCTAAAGAAATTTTTGAAGGACAGCAAAGTACCTTTGGTAAAAGAGTATGGCACAGTCGATTTTCTTTTAGAAAGTTTAGTAAAAGAATATCAGCGATCGTACTCGGGCGAAGTTTACGGTGAAATCGTTCCGCCCGAATTTTATGAATCTAAAACGTACTTAGATTTATTAAAAATGAATCTAGATGTTATCTACGCAGTTCTTAAAAAAGACGTTTAAGAATAAAACTCAGGTGGCTGCCAGCCGCCAAATGCAGATTCTAGTTCGTTAGCTACTTTGATTGTTAGCACATCATTTCCCCAAGATCCTACAACCTGAACTCCAATGGGCATCTGGCTAGAATCTAGTCCCATCGGAACTTGAGTCACGGGTACTTCCAATGCATTAAAAATTCCCGCATAGACGAAATCAAACGGCGATAGAAACAATTGATTGTGATACGGCGCTGATCTTGGCTGTGTCGGAAACAGCAGAACCGCATGTTCACCCAACAGTTGATTCAATTCTGATTTAAATAGACGCAGCTTTTCTTGATTGCGTTCAATAGTTTCTGCATCTTGTACTCGTCCATCTAGCTGGCTTAAAACGAAAGCGGGTAGGGTGTGGTTTGATTTTCCTAAAATTAATTTAGACAGTTCTTCCAATGGATTGATAGCCTTGTTTGGAGAGATCAATTCACCAAACGAAGATCGTTTCGAGCCGCTCAGGCGGCTTGACCAAAGCATCAGTGCATCTTTAAAAAATCCTGACTTAATTTCAACAACAGGATGCCCTAGTTGTTCTAAATATTGAGCCGCATTTTCTACCGCTTTCTTAATTTCAGAACTGGTGCGTGTCGTTCCATGAATCAATGGATCTGATAATACATAGACTTTCTTAAGCATAGGTTTTTTATTTAAGAGTTCTACGTGATTATTGACTGCTTGTTTATCGAAAGAATCGGAACCAGACATTATTTTCATCATTGGCAGAAGATCTTCAGCTCTTCGAACCATAGGCCCAATCGAAGTCAGAGGATATTCCGATTCGGATAGTTGCGCTAAACTTGATTTTGAATGTGGGAAATGGCCGGTCAGTGGAACTAATTTGTATGAAGGTTTGTGGCCAAAGATGCCGCAGAAAAATGCGGGAATACGAATGCTGCCACCAATATCACTGCCTAAGCCAATCGGGCTGGCACCAAGGCCGATGATCGAACCTTCGCCACCGCTACTGCCACCAGATGTTTTTTTCTCGTTATATGGGTTTTTCGTGCGACCATAGATTGTGTTTTTGGTTTCAAACCAAAAACCAAATTCTGGAACATTGGTTGTTCCTAGCATAACCATATCCTGATCGTCTATGCGTTCAACAGTGGTTCCCGTCTCGTCTGCAATATCGTCTTTGTGGTAATAATTACCGCCGGTACGATGAAAGCCACTTACGGAAATCATTTCTTTACATGTGTACGGAACGCCATAATAAGGCTTTGATTTTATGTCGTGGTTTTTGAAGTCATTATCTAATTGCTTAGCTTTGGCTAGGCCCCGTTCAGAGTTGTTTTCGACCACAGCATTTAATACAGGGTTGAATCTAGAAATGAGCTGAGAGTGGATTCGAAAAATTTCTTCCACAGAAATTTTTTTACTTTTTATCAGCTCACCTAATTGTAGGCCACTTTTTTTTAACACTTCTTCCATGATACACCTGCTGCTTCTTCAAACCGTGAAAAAGTTTATGTACAGTTATTGTTAAACGTTTAAACTAAACGTTAAATCTGAAAAATAAAATGTCGCCATCTTTTACAAGGTACTCTTTACCTTCAACACGGTATTTGCCCGCATCTTTGACTG
Organism: Bdellovibrio sp. 28-41-41; assembly: GCA_002256935.1. Taxonomy (GTDB): domain Bacteria; phylum Bdellovibrionota; class Bdellovibrionia; order Bdellovibrionales; family Bdellovibrionaceae; genus UBA2316. Next base: position 21,676 of record NCGL01000014.1, on the reverse strand, counting down.
CTTGTTCGGATTTGAAATTAAATAAATCTTCGCAGTGGTAAGTTTCTGCGCGGATAAATCCCTTTTCAAAATCAGTATGGATAACGCCCGCCGCTTGTGGAGCCTTCATGCCTTTTTTGATTGTCCAAGCACGCACTTCTTTTTCACCCGCAGTAAAATAGGTGTACAAACCTAACAAGAAGTAAGCCTCACGAATTAACCGAGCTAAACCTGGCTCTGTTGCACCCATGGATTGAAGGAACTCTTTACGGTCTTCAAGAGGCAATTGGGCAATTTCAGCTTCCATAGCCGAGCAAAGCATAACAGTTTTGTTGTTTTCTTCTGCAGCCCGTTTTTCAACGGCGCGAACCCAATCATTACCACCTTTAGAGAAATCAACGTCAGATACGTTGCACACATAAAGAACTGGTTTTGACGTTAACAAGTGTAATTCTTTGTAAATAGTTGCTTCTGATTCTTCTGGAGTCACTGAGCGGGCAGGAAGACCTTTAGCTAAAGCTTCGTGAACTTTTTTAACGATGGAATGTTCAGCTAAAACTTTTTTGTCCGTTGAGTTCTTCGCTAGCTTTTCAACTCTTTGAAGACGTTTTTCCATAGAATCTAAATCGGCTAGCATTAACTCTGTATTAATGACTTCCATATCGCGAAGTGGATCAACACTGCCGTTTACGTGAATGATATTTGGGTCATCAAAGCAACGTACAACATGCACGATCGCATCGGTTTGGCGAATGTGACTTAAGAATTGATTTCCTAAACCTTCACCTTTAGACGCACCTTTAACGATTCCAGCGATATCTACGAATTCGATCGTCGTTGGAACTACGCTTTGAGGCTTGATGAATTGAGTGATTTTTTCTAGTCGGATATCTGGAACTGTAACGACCCCAACGTTTGGATCGATAGTACAGAATGGATAGTTAGCTGCTTCAGCTTTAGCTGATGTCAGCGCATTGAATAGGGTACTTTTTCCGACGTTTGGTAATCCTACGATGCCTACTTGTAATGCCATTTCTTCCTCTTTCTTTAGTTAGTCACTATTGGTTTAACTAGCCAAGTGCTAGTTAGCTTAACCTAATTAAATTTGTTGGCGGCTTTAGCATAACCGTCAATGATGATACTCTCAAGTGCTTGTGTCGATTGTGCCAAAAGTTCAGCAAGAGCGACTTGTTGATCTTTGCCAAAGTTCTGCAGCACAAAATCGGCAACATTCATTTCTGGTACCGGTGGGCGTCCGACTCCCAGACGCAAGCGAATATAATCGTTAGTGCCTAGTTTGGCCGTAATATCACGGATTCCGTTATGACCGCCATGACCGCGGGCTTTCTGAACTTTGATCTTACCCATGGGTTGATCAATTTCGTCATGAACTACAATGATTCGATCTAGTGGTACTTTATAAAAGCTTACGACTTCTTGCACAGATTCTCCGGAAAGATTCATATACGTCATTGGCTTTAGGACCAAAATATCTTCGTCTTTGGATTTTAATTTAAGAAATTCGGCCTTGAATTCTGATTTGAACGATTTCGTTTTATCAGGCCCCACAAACGAATCAACCGCCAAAAACCCGATGTTATGGCGGTTGAATGTATATTGCGAACCTGGATTACCCAGTCCGACGATTAACCACATGAATATTATTTCTTAGCTGGAGCTTTAGCATCTTTAGCTGGAGCTGCTGCTGCCTTCGCGCCTGCCGCTGGTTTACCACCTGCTGCTGGAGCTGCTGCCGCTGGGGCACCTGCTGCCGGAGTCGCTGCCGCCGCCGCTACTGCTGGAGTTGCTGCTGCTTCTTCTTCAATTGTATTAACAACCGCTAGAGTTAAATCGGCTGCAGACATCATTTTTACGCCTGGAGGTAATTTCAATTCAGATACATGAACTGACTCGCCAACGCCAAGGTGAGAAACATCTACTGTTAATGAATCTGGGATATCCGTTGGAAGAACTTCGATTTCAACTGTACGATTCACGATACTTAATAAACCACCTTCAGAAAGACCTGCTGGTCTGCCTTCAGTTTTGATCTCGATAGATACGCGTACTGTTTTAGTTAAATCTAAAGCGTATAAATCAGCGTGAACTGGACGGCGAGTTAATGGGTGAATGTCTACAGATTTGATTAGAACAACTTTACCATTAGCATCTTTGATTGAGCTTTTTAATGTGAAAAGAGCATTATCAAATTTTCTAGAATTGAATCTGATTACGTCGTTTTCAGCCATGCTGATGTTTACGTTAGTGATAGCGCCGTAGATTACTCCCGGAACTTTCATTGATTTTCTAAGTGCGCGATTGTTGTGTTTACCGTTGCCACGTGGCTCTACAGTTAGTTCGTGTCGTTGTTTCATATCATCCTCTTTCAAGTACTTTCTATAAACAAGTTAGTTTGTTATTTGAAAAGTGTATTGTTGAATGACGAGAATTAGTCCACGACGACCGAAAGGGCAAGAAAATTCATCGATTTTTTGAAAAGTTCACACCCGAAAATACTAGTCGAACAAGCTAGATACGGAATCATTGCCGTAGATACGTTTAATCGCTTCTGCCAATACCGGAGCCATGGAAATGACTTCGATTTTGCCGCTATTTTTAGCTGCCTCAGTTAGCGGGATGGTGTCTGAAACGATTAGTTTTTCTATTGGGCTATCTGTTAAACGCTGAATAGCTGGGCCCGACAGAACTGGGTGAGTTCCCAAAGCTAAAACGCGTTTAGCTCCGTGCTTAAGGATTACGTCCACACCTTGAGTCAGGGTTCCTGCAGTGTCGACCATGTCATCAACGATGATCGCTGTCTTATCTTTTACTTCGCCGATCAGATTTAATGCTTTAGCTTCGTTCGGGCTCGTGCGGCGTTTATCAATGATCGCCATTGTCGAGTCGATACGTTTTGCAAACGCACGTGCGCGTTCCACGCCACCCGCATCTGGGCTAACAACAACAAAATCAGAACCGGAACCGTATTTTTCGCGAAATGTGCGAGCGAGTGTTGGAATAGCAAATAAATGATCCACAGGTACATTAAAGAAACCTTGGATTTGAGCCGCATGTAAATCCAGGCAAACAACTCGATCAGCACCCGCTGATGTTAGTAGATCGGCCATACATTTAGCCGAGATTGGAGCCCGAGGCGCTACTTTTCGGTCTTGGCGAGCATAACCAAAATAAGGAATAACCGCTGTGATGTGAGCAGCTGATGCGCGTTTGATCGCATCGAGCATAATGAATAATTCCATGTAGTTTTGATTTACCGGTGGGCAGGTGCTTTGGATTAAAAACACATGGCATCCACGGACACTCTCTTGAATTTCAACTTGGATTTCGCCGTCAGCGAAGGACGATATTTTTGATTGTCCGAGAGCTACGCCGGCTTCAAGGGCAACTTTGCGAGCGAGTTCGATGTTCGAGTTACCAGAGAAGATTTTCAAGTTTTCCATAGACGCCTCACGGATTTGAAAAGTTATAGCACTGGTAAGATTTTTTGACAAAAGCTAAAGTCTATACAGAAAAATTTTACTCAAAGCGCGAGGTAACCTAAGCGCTATGATTTTAGGCGTTCAAGGAATTTTCGTAGAGCTAGTGTTCTATGTGAGTGAGTCAGTTTGTAGCCCGGCCCAAGTTCCGCCAGCGATTTGGTTTCGCCATCGGGTATAAACACCGAATCGTAGCCAAAACCATGGGTTCCTTGAGGCAGCTTGCCGATAGTGCCCGTGAGCTCAGCTTCAAAAACCCATTCTTGATTGTCCGGAGTATAGATCACTAAGCAGCAGAAGAATCGAGCTTTTCGGTCGCTGACGGATCGAATAGTCATCATTTTCAGCAATTTAGCCGTATTCTCGCTATCGCTAGCATGTGTGCCGGCATAGCGGGCTGAGTGAATACCTGGCAGATTACCCAATCCAAAAACCTCTAACCCAGTGTCGTCACCAAGAACCCAGTCTTTATCACGTACAGATTTTAATGTTTTGGCTTTGATGCGAGCGTTGTCTAAGTAGGTCTTGCCATCTTCAGGGCGAGGAGTGAAGGCTTTGAGCTCATTTTGATGGTGTAGGGAAATTTCAGGAATTTGAGCGACTAGAACTTGTTTGATCTCTTTGAGTTTGCCTTCGTTTCCGGTCGCGATCCACATTTCCATATGATTTTACCTTTATAAGCTGATGATACCGCTTAGGACTCGTTTTTGCTCGTTGATCAGTTCTTGGCACCCTTGGCGGGCCACGGTCGTTAGCTCAAGCAATTGTGCTTCGCTGAACGGTTCGCCTTCTGCAGTGCCTTGGATTTCAATGAATTCATTTTTAGCGTTGATTACGAAATTCATATCCGTGTGAATTTTTGAATCTTCGTCATAGTTTAAATCTAATAAAGGAACGCCATTGTCTAGGCCAACGCTGACAGCGGCGACATAACTTTTTAAAGGTAACGTAGAGATCGCTTTGTTGAATTTCATTTTATTTAAAGCAATTGCTAAGGCCACGAAACCACCAGTGATAGCGGCTGTGCGGGTTCCACCATCAGCATTGATCACGTCGCAGTCAATAATGATTTGTTTTTCGTAAATAGCTTTTAAATCAACAGCGGCGCGAAGTGAGCGACCAATCAAACGGGAAATTTCTTGAGTGCGTCCACCTGTCATTGATTTTTCACGCTTGATACGTGTGTGAGTTGAACGAGGCAGCATGCCGTATTCAGCCGTGACCCAACCAGAACCTGATCCGATCAACCATGGTGCTGATTTATTTTCAACAGAAGCGGCACACAGTACGCGTGTTTTTCCAAATTCAATCATAGCAGAGCCTTCAGCGTGTTCGACTACGTCAGTAGTGATTTTTACTGTGCGCATTTGGTTGTATTTACGGCCATCTTTACGTGCAATTTTTTCGAAATCTGATTTGGTAAGGTTCATGGAGTCTCCGAACGGACACTATCTCGGAGTCGGCGTATTTTCGTCAAGCAAATTTGCTGCAGGGTAATTCGCACGGGTGTAGCGTTTTATAGAATCTGCTATTTTTAAAGCCAGATCATTTCTGTATTCTTCGTTCATCAGCTTTTTATTATCTTTGGGGTGACTTAGGAAGCCGACTTCGATCAAAACGCTCGGCATTTGCGTTTGAGTCAGAACATAAAATGGAGCTTGTTTTATATTTCCAGGTAAATCATTTTGCAGCGTACGACTCAGTTTCAGGCTTTTTTTAGATTGAATATTGAGCTTAATATCTTTCAAAATTTTCGAGACGTCTTTTGTTTTAGATAATTCGATCGCGTCGTCGGTCGATGTGTCGATATTAGCTGACGTATTGGCTACAGCCTTGGTTGAATTCGGCGAGGCAAAACTTGCACTGCGTTTATTAGGAGTTAGAAAAAACTCTAAACCATAAGCGCGTTGATCACTGGATGCATTCGCATGCAGACTGACGAATAAATCGCCTTCATATTTTTTAGACAATTGAACACGTTTTTTTAAACTGACGAATTCATCTTTTGATCGCGTCAGCATGACCTTTAATTTTTCTTGCTCGAGGTATTCTTTTACTTTTTGTCCTAGCATCAAAACGATTTTGGATTCCTGCGCAGATCCATAGGCAGCGCCTCGATCAAAGCCGCCATGGCCAGGGTCTAAAACAACCGTTAGGCACAAAGCCGTATTGGTCATTAGAAATAGAATAAAAAAGAAACTCAAACGCATCTTTTTATTTTCGTTTATTTTAATTTTTTTGAGAAGTCCATAATGGGAGAAAAGGTTGACGACCAGGTTTGGGGGGGGGGGCCTGGCCGCCATGGGGGGGGTTGCTTTATACTTAATGCAACGGTAGGGCCAAAGTCGTGACTGTGATATTTATGGCTATAACGTGTTTAATTTAGATAAGAGGGTGATAATGCTGTCTAACAATTGGATAGGGACGACAATTGTCGGTTCCCTTCTGGGTCAACTCGGTCTCTTTTTGAGATTGGTCTAGTTCTTCTTAGGATGCCAGTTACGTTAGCATCTGGTGTTTTTGAAGTTCAGCTAAAAGGAAGACCTGAAAATGTTCGCATGTTCCAATTTATCGTGTTTAACAATCGCTGGCTTTTGATGAGAGCCGTTTAGGCGTTCATCGACGGCACAATCTCGCTAAACTGTATTAGCATCGATTCTAAGGGGATTGTGTCAGGATTGGGTTTATATGGAAAACCGTTCCTATCGACACGTTCATGTGTCTTTAATTAACGACACGTTCATGTGTCTTTAATTAAATTTGGCTGATGGAATCAGGGACTTCTATTTTTCGAGATAGAAAGGCGACAAGGCTCATACATCGTCTACAAACTTTAAAGTATTTACCAAGCTTGTATTCAGAACAAGTATTTACGGATCATTTTCAATCCGGCAAAAAAGAAAAATCTATTTCCCAATCGATCACCGGGTTAGAAATTAGATAATTTGACAAGCCTCCACGGATGACCTAAAAATTTTCCTAAATTAGGAGATAGGTTATGCAAAAATTGTGGTTAGCGTGTTCAGTCGTGTTGTTTTTTTCTTCAGTGGGATTTTCTCAAGAGCAAACAAAGTCTTGGTCAAATGAATCAGAAGCGTCGATTGTACAAGTCGGTGGTAATGCTACATCTGAAAGTTACAGCGCCAAACAAAAAACTTCATATAAAGTGGAAGCTAATGTCGCGACAATCACGGGTCGCTATTTGCAAACTAAATCGGCCGGTACAGAAACGGCAAAACAATGGGACGCGGCTCTTCGCTTTGAGCGAGAGTTAAGTGCCGACTGGGCAGTATTCGTACAGCATGGTGCAGAGAGTGACTGGTATGCAGGTTATGTTCAAAGGGACAACACAGATTTGGGTGGAAAATATTATTTCACTAAAAACGAACTAGAGACGTTCTTTACAGAGGCCGGCTTTCGTACATCTAAAACAATTTCGTCACCAACTAATGAAGTTAGCACATTTAATTCGGGTCGTTTGTATTTGGAATACAGCAAAAAAGTAAATGAGTCTGTATCGGCTAGAGCATGGGTTGAATATTTACCAAACTTTACAACACCAGATGCGTACCTAGTTAACTACGAACCGTCGATGAGTGTGATGATGTCACAGATTTTTTCAATCAAAGTGGCCTACTTGGTTAAGTATCATAATAGAACTGATCCAGCGAACGTGAACGAGAAGAAAGAAGACACGTCGTTCACGACGGCTCTAGTAGCTAAGTTCTAGACTTTTATAGGTTCACCTCAGGCTAAGGGCTGGGGTGACATTGTTCTTTGGGTAAATTCATCTTAAAATGAGGTTTAAACAAAGGACGTCTATGAAAAAAATTAAACTCGCATTAATGACCGTGTTTTTATCAACCATGGTTATGGCTCAAGTAGATTCTTCTCAGATCGAAGCCGAAGAAGCTAAAATCGATTCTGAATCAGCCAAAGCAGAAGCGAACGAAAGTAAACGTCGGGCCGAAGAAGAAAAGAAAAAACGCGATCAAATCCAAGGCGAAGCGAAGTCTCTTAGCGAAAAATACAAAAAAATCGAGCAGCAATCTAAAGAACAGCAAGCTGAATCTGAAAAGCAATCGCAACAGTTCAAAAAAGAACAGGACGAAGCTCAAGGCCAAATTAAAAAAACGGACGAAGAAATCGCCCGTACGCAAAAACGCATTCAAGAAATCAAAGACAAGACTGCAAAAGCTAAAGAAGAAAAAGAAAAAATGGTCGAGCAAAAGAAAGAGACCGACAAAGTCTTGAAGAAATATCAAGATGACGCTAAGGACGCGGAAAAAGAGCAGCACAAAGCCGATCAAGAGTCTGAAAAAACAAAAGTAGAAACGGTAGCATTGCAAAAAGAACAACGTATCAACGAGCAAAAACTTGCGAAATCAAAGCAAGATACTGAAAAAGCCAAAGCTCAGTTAGCGTCTAATAAATTAAAAATGGAACAAGAGAAGTCTAAAACTGAAAATGAGCTTAAAAAAATCAACGCCGAGATTGAAAAAAATAGTTCTACAATTAAAGATCTTGAAAAAGAACTTAAGCAAGTAACCGAGCAATCTGAAAAAGCGCAAAGCGAAGCGAAGAAGGCCAAGGGTGATCTAGAAAAAGCAACGTCGCAACGTGAAGACCTAAAGAAAAAAACCGAGCAGGCTAAAAAAGAATTTCAAGAGAACACTCGAAATTTAGAAAAAGAAAATGCAAAACTTCACCAAGAACAAAGTGCTTTGAAAGCGGAAAATGATCAGCAAGCGGTAATCGTGCGTAATCAAGAAGAAGTCCTGAAGAAATTAACTGGTGAGCAAGCAAAGTTAAAAGAAGATATCGATCGAGTTAAAAAAGATCGCGATCAAAAATCAGCGCGCAATAAAGAATTGGAAACAAAAACCCAAGAAGACAAAATTAAAATCGAGACGCTGACATCAGAACTAGAAACAGAAAAAACGAAGTTAGAAACCGAGAAAATCAAAAATGATGCGCTAGAAGCTAAGAATAAAGAAAACAAAGCTCAGATCGATGAAAAACAAGACGCTTTGAAGAAAACTAAAAAGAAAAAGTAAATTTAATTAACAATGAAAAAATAAAACCCAAGGCTAAACCTTGGGTTTTTTATTTTTGAACTATTGGGACGTTCTAAATGCCTTGTGGCGCCGGTTTAGTAATTGATTGAGCCGGATTGAACAACAATTTCTGTGTTGGGTAGGCAATTTCAATTTTTAACTTGTCCGCGATCGCTAGAACCTGGAACAAAAAGTCTTGCTGAACGGCATTTTCCACACGTAATTCCGGGCTATCGACGAAGAAAGTCACTTGAACATCGACGCTATAGTTGTTGAGGCTAATCAGGATGATAGTAATATCACCATGATCCACTTGTGGATGGCTGACTAAGAAGTCATTTATTGCAGCCATAAAGCTACGGATAGCATCTGTAGATGTATCGTATGACAAAGTGATAGTGTGACGAATACGGCGTTTGTTTCGCGCTGACAGGTTTTCCAGTTTTTCTTTGGCAACGGTAGAATTTGAAATAGTCACAATAGAGTTAGTCGGCGTTCTGATTTTTGTAGAACGAAAGCCAATTTCAATAACGGTGCCTTCGACGTCTAAGACCTTGATGTAATCATTAAGCTTAAAAGGCTTGTCTACTAGGATTGTGATTGAACCAAATAAGTTAGCGACCGTTTCTTGGCCTGCTAATGCGATGGCGATACCACCGATACCTAGGCCGGCTAATACGCTAACGACATTGATTCCCAGGTTTTGCAGTACAATCAGGACGCCTAAAATAATAAGAATGAATTTAGCGGCTTTTACCGCAAACGGGATAATTTCATTCGGTTGACTGTCCGGATCGCCAACTCGTTTAGCCCAGTGAACTGAAACTATATCGATACCAATGATCAGCATTTGTAACCAGCGGAAGCCAATTAAAATTTGTGCAAACAATGTGATGTATTTATCTAAGTTTCTAGGAAAGGCGAGCATGTCAACAATCGAGATAAAAATCATCAACGAGACAATCCATCCAAGTGGGCGCTCTATTTCTGTGCGTGTAGTTTCTGCGACGAAAATATTTTTATTGTGAGAGATCACGCCGCTGTTTTTAATTCGTCTTAAAAAATGTTCGATTCCGCGACGTAAAAAAGGAAACAAAACGATGATCAGGACAAAGCTCATCCATTTCCATGTGGGCATAAGGACGTATTCAGTTTCTATTATTGATTGAATTGATTCCACTTAAACCTCGCGAACGGCAAATAAAATTACGGTGCCCAAAATAATTCTGTAAATACCAAAATGTTTAAAGCCATAACGGCTAACTAATTTGATAAATGTTTTTATGGCAACAATTGCAATGAGGAAAGATAAAACGCAGCCGATCAGCAAGGTTGTAATTTGATCGCTAGTGATTGTCGGAAGAATTTTATATGATTTGTATAAAGTGGCAGCCGCGATGGTCGGCACCGCTAGAAAAAACGAAAACTCAGCAGCGGCTTTTTTGTTATATTTCAAGACTAGCCCGCCAATGATGGTCGCGCCAGAGCGCGAAACTCCGGGAACGAGGGCCAGACATTGGAAAAATCCTAGGTACAGGCTCTCTTTGTAGTTTAACTTGTCTAGCGATTTTCCTTCAGTGGCGGTATTTTTAAATAGGTAGTCTGAGGCAATTAATACTACGCCGCCGATAATTAATGACCACGCAACAATCAAAATACTTCCCAGCCATTCATTCACAAAATTTCTGAGAGCAAATCCGATAACTGCCGCCGGTAAAAATGCCACGAACAAATTTTTGTAGAATTGCAATGAGGATAAAAACGTTTTCCAGTAAACAACAAGTACAGAAAAAATCGCACCGAATTGAATTATAATTTCGAAACCTTTAACAAACAGATCATTTTCTTTGGCTAAGTAATGTGAGTAAATAATTAAATGTCCTGTAGAAGAAACAGGCAGAAATTCTGTGAGGCCTTCGATCAACGAGTAAAAAAATATTTCCCAAATAGTCATAATGTCCCCACACTCAAAGCTTGCGCGTAGCAGCGAAAAACTGACGTTATCAGTGAGTTGAAAATAGTTCCATCAATGCATCACAATTACAACTAGTTAATAAAAACTTACGCAACCCAAGTTCAGAGTCAATTTGCGTATAACCGGTTGGTATTGTCATTGCTTAATCGATCTTTGAATCATCAGAAATATATCTGATTAAATCAAGGGGGAAAAATGAAAGTGACAAATCTACTATTAGCGGCAGTGACTGCACTTCTAGTTTCAGAAGCCACAATGGCTCAATCGGGTATCCGTTTAGGAACTCCATCATACGGTGGTAGCGGATGTCCGGCAGGAACAGCAAGTGTTACACTTAGCCCTAGTGAAGATGCGATTAGTATCTTATTCGATGCTTTCTCGGCATCAGCAGGTAGCGGTACTGGTAAACGTGTGGATAGAAAGTCTTGTAACCTTTCAATCCCAGTAACAATTCCGCAGGGTTACAGCGTGTCGGTAATCCAAACTGACTATCGCGGTTTTAACTATGTTCCAAGTTCAGGCGCGTACACTCGTTTGAACACTGAATATTTCTGGGCTGGTATCCGTGGACCAATGTTTTCTAAATTGTTCACAGGTCCTCAAAACAAAGATTTCACTACTTCAAATGGAATCATTGCTGAAAGTTTAGTTTGGACTCCATGTGGAGCGAGCATCAATATGCGTGTTAATTCAAGCATTATGGCTCAATCTAACAATAGAATGGATCAAACAGACATCATGGTTGACTCTGCGGACATTACTGCTGGTTTAGTTTACCACTTGCAATGGCGTCGTTGTAATTAGTTGTTACGTGTAGTTCTGGCAGCGCTAAAGTTCCGGCGCTGTTAGACTCTAATTTAGAAACCCTAGCCCTTCTTAAGGCGATCACGGAATTCTTCTGATAGTTGGCTTTCTTGATAGCCAAAAGATAATGCTTTTTGCACAGTTTCAATCAATTCGAATGGCTGAATAGGCTTATTCAAGTAGTCAAAGTGACTATAAGCGACGGCTTCACGTAGGTTTCCGGTATCTAAAGAACCCGTTAGCATCACGACTGGAATCTGGAATTTATTAGTTTCTAGGAATTTAAGTAGTTCTAGTCCCGTCATCTCGGGCATGTTTATGTCTGTAATTACCAGATCTGGTTTGTTTTTTGAAATTTGATCAAGGGCTAGTTTCCCGCTGGCAAATGTGAGTATGTCTAGTTTAAGTGAGGATATGATATCCACAACAGTATCCAATATCCATTGATCGTCATCACAGACGTAGACGGTTTTCGTTTGAGACATTTAATTCCCCTTTAGAGTATCGTAGCGGATGCTCTTTCGGTAAGATGGCAGAAAAATTAAACTATTTCTTTGCGAGCCGGTGTCTCACATCAATACGCTTCCAAAATTTGTTTAGAGTTAATACGCAAGCGTTTAATCCAGTTTGATGTAAAAAAGTGAATCAACTGAATCAATTTAGTTCTTTAGGCCTCAAGAAAAACGGAAACAAATTTTGTTTATAGTAAGAATAATGTTGCCGATACAGGTAGGCGGGGCGCCAGTAGCACTTCCGTTTCTGGAGATTGAATGCAATCATTTGTGATGACTACGTTTGTAATAATTTTGGCGTTTTCCTTTATCAATTTATTGGTGAGTTTATCTATATACGCTTCATCTCGGCGACCTCTTTACGCTCGCACTGGTTTGTTCTGGCTTACTTTGATTATTAATTTCTTTATTCAGTCCCAGGCCCAAAACGGCGAGTTTCTGATTATTTTAGGAGTAGGTTTTTCAATTATTCCCTTGAATTTTCTGGCTTATGCGTCTCTATTTTTCTCTGGCGCCGCCTACCCGAGTCGAATTTTAATCCCACTTTCAATTGTCTCTTTGATATTGACGTTTGCGATAAAGGATCTACCAATTTCTTTTACATTGAAAGCCCTTCCATTCTCTATAGCCACGGCACTCCCACTACTTTATACCGTCTATATTTATTTACTTAAGAAACGCGAACGCACCACTAAACTTATGTACGTAAACGCAGTGGTTTTAACACTAGTCTCTATGCATTGCTTCAATTTTGCATTTTTTAGGATGGAGCCAGAAGCGCAGCTTTGGGGTTGGCCCGTTGCGTACGGACTTTATCAAATTCTAGCTATGTTAATACCCGCTATGACATTAGAGTTCTACCACGACGAAGAACAGAGCCGATTGAAAATGGAAGTGGAGAAACGAACAAGAGAGCTTGAAATTAAAAATCAGGACCTGAATACTTTAGCAAAAGAAAATCAAATGCTACTGAATATTTTGGTACATGATATTTCGAATCCAATTCAGGTGATTATGGGTTTTGGAAACAAACTGAGTTTGGAAAAGTTACCGGCAGATTTGCATAAAAAACATCAAAGATTTACCCGGGCACTAGAGGCAGTGTTTGAAACTCTAAGAACTGTCCGTGAATACCACGGAGCTAAATTAGGAAAAATAGTTCCTACATTGAAAGTTGTTTCTGTAGTTGAGCCAATTATGGAATGCATTTCTTTGTATGAAGACAAGATAAAAGAAAAAAATATTCAAATGGTTTTTAATCAAGAAGAAGGAAAAGACATCTTGCTGAAAACAGATGTTTCGTGGATAAAAAATCAAATATTTGCCAATATTATTTCTAATGCCATTAAATTCTCGCCAGTAGGCGGTGTTATCAATATTACATTTCGTCTAAGTCGAGTTGATGAATCGGTAAAAATTCGCGTGCGTGATTACGGTGTGGGCATATCAAACGAATTGAAGGAATATATTTTCTCAGCTTCAAAGGTGACAACGAAACTCGGCACTTCGGGCGAAAAGGGAACTGGATTGGGCATGCCGATTGCGAAGGAGTATGTTGACCGATTGGGTGGAAAAATAGAAATTCTGAATTTAGAGCCCGAAGAAAAAGGAACGTGCTTCGAGCTAGAATTTAAAACTTATGATGAAAGCAAAGCCGCCTGAAGCAAAGGCTCCTTGCCTTCTTTCATTTTTTTCCAGAGGCTTTTTGTGGACTCCATTACGCCTGGTAAGGGGCTTAACTGTGAAGTGTCCCGAGTTAAATAGCAGAAATCGACAGGTACGTTATACGCATTCGTTTCTGAGATTTTTATGGCACCATGGCGATAGAAGCTTTGGAAAAAACTTTTGTCTTTTCGTATGTACCCGATCAGATTCTCTAATCCGCTTTCCCAAAAGCACATCATTGCCAATGAAAATAATAAGTCAGGCATTGGGATATCTGTATCTTTTGTCCGCCAGTTCTCGTGAACTGTCATGTAAGTTAGGACCATGACTTCTTTAAAATTTTTATTTCTAAGTTCTTCAATTGTCTCTTTCGGATAGTTTTTGAAATAAGAGTGACCTATTATCGAGTCTCTAGAAATGTCGAATCGATTCGCAAAAAAAAGCGCCACTGGCTCTTGATCTGCAAAAAGAGCAATTACTTCTCGATCTAGAAAATCATCGGCCGGTAAAGTTCCACTTTTTTCGACACCTAATTTGGAAAACGTTTGGGACCAGCTTTTATGCCAAAAGCGAAAGGCTTTTTCACAAATGGTCACCTGTTCTGGTTGCGGGTTCCGGGTGTTAATTAGGTGAAGAGATAGGTCACATGTTTTTTTTATCGGCACTGACATTTCTATTTCCATGATGGCGTCCTTAAGCAGTTGCCGTCGGTGCAACTTGAGGATGAGCGGATTCACCACATGCAGTTATCATATGTGCGTATGACTTGGCTGTTTGAATTACGTTAGCCATAATTACCTCTTGAAGTTCTGGAGATAGTTGACTAGTTAATGCGATGGCTTTTTCAGTATGATCTGGGTCTTCTTCTGCATGCACTTTTAAAAATAGGCTCGCTTTATCGCCATGAGCTTCTTTTACAGCTTCATAAAATTTTGGAAGATAGACCGATGAAAAGTACTCTAAGGCAATAATGTATCCCATTAATGATAGCGGGCTCTCGTGTAAAATTTTGTAGTATTGAGGTTCCCATAGGCCTTTCGTTTCGGGTAGGTGAGGAAAGTCACTTGGGCTCATTCCTAATTCTTTTAGATCGCGTTCAGCCAAGACTTCGTGAGCATTTTCTTCAGCGATGTGCTTTATGAAACGTCTAAAATGCGGTTCTTCATCTTTTTTTAAAAGCCCGGCCGCAAATGATAATAAACGAGTCGAGTGACAAACATAGTAATAGGATTGGGCTAAAAAATTGCCGTAAACTTTTGGATTTTTAACATCCATCTTTTGTACTGCTTTTCCCATTAGCGCGATTGGTAATTGATAGTATTCTGAGTTCATGGTGTCCCCTTGTAATTGTTTTTAATAGTGATTCGAGGAAGATATTATTTCTAAAATGTAAAAATACACGTCAAGATTTCTCGACAAATGTAGAAACTTTGTAAGTTCAAGATTTCTTTAGCCTATCAATCAAGTTACATCAACTAGACTTTAGGTTGTGGGGCGTTTGGTTTTTATGAACCACCACATTTCGATCGCTAGATAAGCGATGGCAGACACCGTCAGGCCAACACCTTTTAGTAAGGCCCAATTGACCGTTGTCCAATCATAGGCAGCCCACACAGCAAGCACGCAATGCGCAAGAAAGAAAATTCCTAAACGAAATGTGATGCTCGAAAAAAACTCCAACATATGTTCAGGAATTTGTGGATTTTGTTTGAGTGCCATTTCGCGAAGAAATGGTTTTTTTAAAATGAGAGAGCCCCAAAGAATGATGACCATCAACAACTCAGCGAATGCCGGCTGTAACTTAAACCAAATGCCATCATTCATATACAAAGAGACACAACCGAGGCCGATGACCATCGCGTTCACAACCCAAGTCATTGTACTGACTTTTTTATAAAGTAGTTTTTCAACAACGATTTCAACCATACCTAAAATCAGACCGGCTATCAAACCCCAATAGGTTCCGTAAACTTCCTCCACTATCGTGTAAACGACTAGAGGTAAGATGCCGGACAACATGACTAGTTTGTTGCTTGGGGCCGGAGGTGCTGGCGGTTGACGTGTTGATTTATTGGGGGAGTTCAAAGTTAACGCCTTCTCCAGAATTAGGAATCACAATTTGATCGTCGCGCATACATACGCGGCCATTTAATATAGTCATCGTTGGCCAACCTGTAACGGTTTTTCCATCAAAGACAGTCCATTGTGATTTTGAGGCGATCCATTTGTTAGTGATTTGAACTTTCTTTTTCATATCAACTAAAGTGAAATCAGCGTCCATTCCAATTTGTATCCGACCTTTATTTTTCAATTTAAATACATCACGTACGTTTTCTGACATCATCTGGGTTAGTTTTTCCAAACTCAGACGGCCGCTGTTCACATGATCTAACATGATGGGTAAAATGGTTTGAATGCCAGTCATGCCACTAGGTGTTTGTGGGTAGGGGCGACTTTTTTCCTCAAATGTATGAGGTGCGTGATCCGATCCAATTACATCAACCACATTTTCAGTGATGGCTTTCCACAATGCATCCTGATGGAATTTTTCTCGGATTGGTGGGTTTTGCTGAGCAAAGGCCCCCCAGCGCTCGTAGCATTCCGGTGCAGATAAAGTTAAATGTTGAGGAAGAACTTCCACAGTCGCAAAATTTTTGTGCTGAGCCAATAGCGCCATTTCTTGCGCTGTTGTTACGTGTAGAACGTGAATCGGGTGATTTGTTTTTTTTGCTAGATTAATAATCCGCTGAGTGGCTAGGAATGCCGATTCGGCATCGCGCCAGTTCGGATGATCTTTTGGGTCAGTTGAGTTCTCGAAAAGTTTTTTTCTATCTTTTAATCGGTATTCATCTTCGCAATGAAAAATCACACGGCGCTTTGTATTGTTTAATATTTTTTCTAGATGGCTGTCGTCTTCGACTAACAGAGTACCTGTTGAGCTGCCCATGAAAACTTTGACTCCAGAGCAATGCGGTAATCGTTCTAGTTCGGATAGGTTCTGATAGTTGTCAGGACTGCCGCCAATAAAAAAAGCATAGTGGGTGTGGCATCGATTTTTGGCGCGGTCTAGTTTTTGTTCAAATGCATCTTTGGTTGTCGTTGATGGCGAGGTGTTAGGCATTTCAAAAACACAAGTTACACCCCCTAGCAAAGCTCCTCGAGTTCCTGATTCTAGATCTTCTTTGTGGGTCAGGCCGGGCTCGCGAAAGTGAACTTGTGAATCGATAATTCCCGGCAGTAAATGCAAATGATTGGCGTCAATAGTTTGCTTGGCAGCCGCGGAACCTAGGGATCCTATCGCGACAGTTTTTCCGTCTTTAACGGCCACATCGAGGGACTCGGTTTTAAATTTAGTTCTATGTCCTAGGTCGAGGTTTTCTGGAATCAACGCTTTTGCATTTTTAATAATAAGATCATAACTCATGATCTGAATACTACTGCCTGGATGGTCTAGGGTCTAGCTGCGAGAGCTTCTTGACGAGGGTCGTTGTTATTCGCAAGAATATAGGGAGTGAACTTCGAAAATTTTTTACAATTTTGGTCCGCCTATAATCGACAAATTATCGAATTTGTTTTCGTTTCCACATTTGTTCTGATTTTATTTACTATCTACCGTCAGTTCTTTGCCAAAACAGAATCTGTCGGTGGTGGCGATGTTCATGCAACTCCGGTCAGCATTGATACTTCAGAAATAGAAGAAAAGCTCAAAAAAATTCTAGAGAACCAAGGCGCTTTTAAAGCCATGCCGGCAGATCCTGGGATGTCTTCCAAAACGTCGACAACTAGTACGGCCACGCCGAGCGCTGGTGTGGATACTCAAGAGTTAGAAAAACTTCGCGATGAAATCAAAGAAAAAGAAAAAGCGATCGAAGATTTGAAAAAATCGGCAGCGGCAGCACCATCTGGAGTTGGTGCGGTAGCGGCTCCAGCGGATACTAAAAAATTAGACGACAAAATCAAAGAACTTGAAGGTCGCCTGCAAGAGTACGAAATCATTAGTGAAGACATTGCCGATTTATCATTTTATAAAGAAGAAAATGCGCGACTGCAAAAAGAACTGGGCAGCAGAGGCTCAGCACCTGCACAGATGGAACCGGCAGCTCCGGCACCGGTAGCTAAAGTGGAGGCGGCGCCCATAGTTGCTCCCGCACCAGTTGTAGCTCCGATCGAGCCGCCTCCGGTTGCGGCTGCAGCCCCAGCTCCTGCAGAAACGCCAGCGCCGGGATCTATTGATTCAGTCATCGATGACGATATTTTAAAAGAATTCGCCGCAGCCGTTGAAGGCCAGAAGTCGGCCGAGAAGCCTAAGAAAGTCGCCGCGGAAGCACCAGCATCCACTCCAGTAGAATCCGCTGCGCCGCCAACAGGTGAGCCCGCGCAACCCGTTGATCCTCAGAAACTAACTGAGTCAAAAGAATTGATGGGCGAGTTTGAAAATTTCATAAAAAAAGGATAGACCCACCATGATGACTAAATTTATCGTTTTAAGTCTTGTATTGGCTTCCACTATGTTTGCGGCGGTTCCCGTTAAGCCGATAGTTAACGTTGATGCAGAAATGGAGATACTGGCCCTTCCGCTGAGCAATCAAAAGCGATTGTTGAAATCCGACTCTAAAACGCTGGATCGCCTGATGAAGGTGGCTCAAGATACAAACCTAGCATTGGATATGCGCTGGAAATCAATTATGGCCTTGGGCTTTTTGGAAAACAGCAGCCCTAATCCTGGTTACATGTCGTTACTATCTTCAAAAGAATGGTTCGTGAAAAATGGATTGTTGATCGCAATGGATGAAAATATTCATCCACAACGTTTTGCCGTGGCTAAAAAATTAGCAAAAGATCCGTCATTGATTGTTCGTTCGTCCGCCTTTGATATTTTAATGCAAGAGCCGCATCATAGAGATCTTTTATGGGAAGAATTATTTAGTGCTCAAAACATTAAAAAGAAACGATCGCTTTGGGTGCGTCCAAAGATCATCGCCTACATGAATAAAAATCCTAAATCGTATGAGCGATCATTTTTTGAAAAATTAGCGAAAGAAAATGAACCTGAAATTACGAAATTAGCAGAGCAGGGATTACAGAAAATTAAAATGATGGGTTCAAATCAACCGGCACAGCCTGCTACAAAGGCGTACTAACTTCAGTATTGGCTCTTTTAAGAGCCTCTTCAATCACAAGTTCTCGTTCTAACCGATACAATATTGCTTTTTCTTCTAGGTGATCAGAGTCCAGCGGCTCAGGATCAGAAAAGAAATCTTTTATACGTTCCAATTTTTTATCAATAGTGACTTTAACACCGGTCTTACCATTCTCTGTACGCACGCGTACTAAGCTGATTGCAACCTTATAGCGAATACCCGCTGAAATATTGCTGGTGCCATCAGGACGTGTCCAGCCACCGTCAGCGGGCTTGATGTAGTCAGTTTCAATGTGACCGGTTTCTTGATTTTGATCAGTGATGGAATATTTTAAGACGGACAGGGTCGAGCGCCAGACGCTGTCGTAAGAGTAGGAAAATACGCGGTAGGGCGGAAGGACCGACGAACGTTTTTTGTTTACCTTGTCCTCTTGTAGTTCTAATAAACCACAAGAGGATAGCAGTAGGAGGCTAGTAATCCCGAGCAGACTTAGTAAAATGAGTTGCGCTTTCCACTCTTTCTTCATGGGTTGAGGTTATCGTAACTGGGTTTTGTTGACCAGAATTATCTACTTTTTTAGCCAGCAAAGTGACTTCCACACGTTTTGGAGTGGTGTTTGGTGTATCAATATTAGGAATGGAAAGATGATTCGCCCATTGAGACGTATGAATTTCCCAAACTGGAATTTTGTACTTCGCCACTTTGCCGCCTGGTAAATTTAAACTCTGCAGTTCTGAAACGACCACCACCATACCTTGGTCTTCATAATCAGTTGGTGAAACCGTAGGCATATCGATTTGTAAATTCATTGCCGAAACCCAAGTTGGCTGATTCATCAGTGGCAAGTAAGTCATTGTTGCGCTCGGAGTATCAATGCTGACACTCATGCGTTCTGTCGTTGCGGAATCTCCTTCGAACTCATTGCTGTTTTTAACAACACCGATAAAATAGGGAGCCGTCGTCGCTGTTGATTTAAATTTTGTGCTTTGCTCGCTTTGCATGTACTTCACATCGAGTGGTTGAATTGTGGAATTCTCTTTAAACGCGCTGATACCAAGAGCCACTTGTCCTTGGTCTATTCTAGGAGCTTTGATCGTGTAGTCCTTGTCCAGCTTGAATTGCGTAGAGTCGACGACCGGTGACCCGCTGGTCGTCAAGAATCCATATGAAAGCTGTCCCGTAGACGAGAACTCAAAAAGATTCACAAGTTCATAATAAGGTTTTTTGTTTTGTAACTCAGAAATCACTTTCTTCATTGGGAATCGACCTTGAATAGTATAGATCGATTTGTTTCCATACATATCGTAGTTTAAATTGAACCAAGGTTTTTGAATCGTTACCGAAATAAAGTAAGATTCTTTTTGCTTAGGAATATAAATATTTTGAGGAACGGGAAATTCAAATCCAGCGGCTGAAATTTTTTCTGTCCATGGGCTGACAATTTTATTTACATTAAAGTTCAGCAAATCGTTTCTAGTCATCGAATCTAAAGCAATGCCGAAATCAATATAGCCATCTTTGTCTTTAGTCGTAATACCGCTGACAGTTCCTTTTAACGACAGTGACGGCAGCTGAGATTTCTTGCGAAGTACAACGTTCACTGGTTTAGGGGCTTGATCTTTTACTGTAACACGGACGTAGCCAGGGGCTTCGACAGTGACATCTTGACTCTGTGTCCATGTTTCCGGGATAGTGATCTGTCCTTTTTCGTTCGCTGTTAACCAGTTTTTGCCCGCTGTATTTAAATCGCCGAGCAAAAGACGCGCATCGGGAATCGTTAGACCTTGATCATTAGAGATTTGGATAACAAGTGATTCATTGGCGCCGATCGTTTCATCTTTTTGAGGGGTTGATTTTGTATCTTGATTTTGCTCTTGGTCGCTTGATTTTTTTGTACAAGATACAGTGAACAATAAAATCGTGGCCATAGCCGCAATGAGTGCTCGTTTCATGGAAACTCCTAGTTGTTCTTTGGATCTATTTCCATTTCGAAGTTTGCTGAAAAAATAGTCAATGTACGCGGCGCTTTCCACGACGGAAACTAGCCAATAGGACGTGCAACTACTTGTTTTTACGCATTTCATTCTGGAGGAAGGGATGAATAATTGGTGATTGACATAGCCCCCCATTTTAAAGTAACTCATTAGTTCGCAAAAGACGCGATGGTATGGTGGGGTAGCTCAGCTGGTTAGAGCATCAGAATCATAATCTGAGGGTCGCCGGTTCAAGTCCGGCTCTCACTACCAATTCCTACAACTTGCGAACCAGCGATGGCCAAGTTGTTAGAATTCTTAGATTCCGAAGTAGCTTTCGCTTCTTCGGATTTTTTTTGCCTTTTTTCTGATAAATCAACGACGTTATTTTCAAAAATCTTTGCCGCTGTTAATTCCTCGGGTGTGACGTCTTTATTCAACTCCTCGTGCTTCAGGCGAAATTGAATCTTGAGCCCCTTGGGGCCGACAAGAACGAAGTAAACTAGGTCCTTCAGTAGATTCTTCTTCATGACGGCTGACGCTTTAATCCAGCCCTTACGGAACGATGCAAGTCGGTCCTTGAGATCACCGATGGCGTCGTTAACGTCATCTTTTGCAATCTCTTTGGTCTTCAAGTTTTCTAGCTCTGCCTCAATATGCCGTTTTTTACGGCTGAGTTCTTCAAGTTCCTTGGCGGTCTCTCGGATCGCTTCGGACTCTGCATCGAGAGCCGCTTGGATCTTAAAAGTATTTTTGATGGCAAGAGTAAGTTTCTGTAGTTCCAGGCTTAGGCGAGTTTTGTCAATTTTGAGCTGCTCAGGAGATTGGTTTGCCAGCTCCCTGATTCGTTCTTCGACTTTATCAAAATGACCGGCCTGAAGAAGAATTTCGGATAAATAGTCCGCAAGCTTTGACTCAATTTTGTCAGCCTTCACGCGCTTGACTGAGCAATTGATGACGTCACCTTTTTTAGAACCCAGATTCGCGGATAAAGCGCGTTAATTGAATAGATTTTCATTTTATTAAATAAAAAAACATTTTCGATCCAGGATTTTCAAATTTGAAAATCAGGA
>NCGL01000097.1 GCA_002256935.1 Bdellovibrio sp. 28-41-41 | reverse complement strand
TAGAGTACCGATGAAAATGATTTTTTTTGTTTAGTCCTTCCCACAGTTGAGGAGACTTCGTTGAGAGTAGTTTTGCTGTCGTTTTTTGCGACAGCTGTCTTTTTATTAATGCCTGTTGAAAATTCGGCAGCTTTGGCCGTGCCGGCGTCTTGTTTTGAATTTTACAAACCCAATATTAAATCAAACATCGACCCCATTAAAATTCGGCAGAAGAATGCCAGTCGCCTGATTCGCGTGGAAGATGGTCACAATTCTTTTTTCCCATTTTTGCTGGGCGAGTATGTTAGATCCTATAAATTACCTCTTAAGAAAAACGAGTTTTCCCGGGTACGTGAAAAGCAAAAAGAAACTCCAAACAGAGACCAAGTTGTAGAAACTGCCCGTAAACACCTCGATGATCACGGTGTCATGTTTAAGGTAATCAATAGCCAGATGTACAAAGGAAAATTGGCGATAGCGCCTGGATCCTACTTAACAGCGATGGAAATACGCACGTCTGTGCGCCGAGATGCTCATCCCATTAATTTGCTAGCCGACGTATTTCAGCGCTTACTTGGAATTTCTTTGGCGTATGACCCGTCTTACATGGATCGATCAAATTTCAATGGCGCCTATTCAAAAAAATTAAAGCGAATTTATGTTTCACACAAGTTTATTGAACAACTGAGTGTGGATAGTACTTTTGTTCACGAGGCCGCCCATGCCTACTTTGAATTTCTAAGGGAATCTGGAAAACACGACAACATTTTCAATTCTATACTTAAATTTAAATCGGAAGCCGGCGAAACCTTTTCTGGATACACCGAGTACATGAATTTAGAAGAATTGTTTGCCCATACGCTTTCCATTCGTGGTTGGAGCTCGGAAATAGTTAATCAACTCAAAAACACAGGACAGCTAGCCAGTGAATTTTATTCTGAATTTAGAGGTCGAATACAAAGTGCCATGGGTGTAAACAAAAACGCTATCGAGTCTTTACCGGAAAATTTAAATTTATTAAATTCAGGTAAAGCCTCAGTCGAATTATCTGACGATAGAAAACGGCTGATAGTTACAACCATGGCACAACGGGTTGCCCCAGCGTACTTTACTTTTGTTGATCCTCAATTGGTTGCACTTTACAAAAGATCGCCTTATGAAGGACGCAAAGACGCTCTTAAAAGAACATTGGATCGGTTTGAAAAACTTCAAAAACTAGCCACTAATCAATTGGCTATTTTAAAACAAATGGAGTCGCTGGTCGAGGGCGGAATTTCAATCGAAAATAGTACCCGCATTGAAGACCTAAGCCGAAACCTATGGGCTCGTGCGCTAGGTGAAGTTTCTATTTCTATAAAAGCTCCGCCGCCTGTCTTTACCGAAAAAACGACTGCACAAACTGTGATAGTGGCTCAAACTTCCCTCTTTGACAGTTTATTGCCTACATCGGGTTTTTCAAAATATGAAGTCTTTCAAAAAACTCTGGACAAAGTGGCGGCAGACATTCCCTCTGTTGGACCCCTTATAGAATCAGTTCGCAACAGTCAAATTGAACTCGTAATTTATCGCAAAAGTCGTTCTCGAAATGAAATTGCCAAGAACGGATTTTTGAATTCTCATCAAAGTGGTCGAAGTGGCGGCGATCTAAATCCTGAACGCCGTATCGTGGCGGAGGCCAGCTATTTAGGTATGACGCCAGAACAATACCGCCATCTAGATGATAGTTTGAAACCGAAATACATGGTTGCCCGTTTTAAAGACGAACCAAATGATGAAGGCTTAGTTTATGGCGATGACCTTTATTTTTTTCCTGCGGAGAAGTTTTCTGACCAACTCACTTTCACGTTGGGTGATTCGTTAGATAAAACACCAGGTATTGCAGGAAACAGGGATCAAATAGGATGGCAAGCAAACACCTGGGATCAGATATTTGTTCCTTGGGCCTATCGCGAGTTGATGATTCCTGAAATATGGCCTCGTTTTAAACACGACGGAAAATTAGGTATTCCTATCCAAAGTCCCGTAGATAAACTGTCCGCTTTTTTCCATAAAACAGGTACTAATGATTTAGATTCGTATTTTAAATCTCTTTCTCACAATGGTAGCGGTTACGTCGAGGTTCAAAAATTCGGCCCTTTGGAATTATCTGGCGCGACGGGATTTCAATTTAATAAAGAATTACCACGAGGAAATTTTTTAAAAAACTTGTTGGGTAAAAATATAGCTTTGTATGATGGCCGTTCAGGAAAACGTACGCCTTGGAAACCAACAGAACTCGAGCTAAAACATTTGCTGGAGCAAAACGAAGCATTGAGACAAGCGACAGGATATACGATTCAATATTTAAGAGACACCGCCCGTTACGAAGATCGGGTAAGAGTTAAATGGACCCAAGGTACCAGTGAAGTTGTAGGCCTGGGTTGGATGAATAGAGTTTTCAAAGATAGCGGGACAGACTATTTAGAAATATCCCAAACCTACCGAGGCGATGAACTCATTTACGTCAAAATTCCTATAGACGATATAATAGATTTTAAGAATTTCGCCAATCCGGTAAAATAATCAAAGCTAATTTAGATGCGGACCTATGTACCTATGTACTGTTCAGATTTGGATCAGTCCTAGCCGATCTTGAAGAGCTCACTAAAATGTAAATTCTCTTCACTGTTGATATCAGTTTTTACAACGAAGTTGAGTAATTCTACCGCCAACATAAGAAGTCATTGTACCGGGAACGACAATATTACCTTTGCTATCAGTAACCGTCAGGATTGGATACATCATATTATTATCGGCTTGAATAAAAGTGCCTGGGATGCCTTCACTATTTGAAACAATTCGCTCAAAGCCGTTATGTCGGTTTGAAAAAATAGAGCAGAGTTTTTGAGCTGTTAACCAAAGGCCGCTAGGTCTGCTTTGAGTGTTCGTCATTTCACCTTTAAAAGTAACTACCGGCATTTCGATGCCACCACTTACCCTAACGGTCAAATCATTGTAGTTCAAAGCCAGTCCCAAATTTTGGACGGACTTTGCGCACAGTAATACGTTTTTAGATTGAGAGGCGAAATTCACACATTTGGATTGATTCGCAAGCGAAGTTGAACTGACAAAAAGAAATCCAATGATCAATGATACACCTTTTGAAATCTGCATTTAAACTCCTGTAAATAGTCTTAAACGTCCGAAATTAAAAAATAACCTTTTTTGAATTTCTTGTTTTTAGTGGTTTTGGGAAAACAATATACTAGATCAAAATGAAATCAACAGTAACTTATTTGTTAGAAACAAGTCTATTAGACCAGCTAACTGACTTTATTTGCGACAAACTCATGGTTAAATATTTTAAGTAAGAATCTACTTCCTTAATAGAACCTTTTACTATTGTATCATGCATGTAAAAATCTTTTGAACCAGAAATTGTTTTTGAGGCCCTTAGGCTTCCTGAGGGTGTCCAATCAAAAATGAAATTGGAAACAGTTGAACCAAGAGATGCAAGACTAAAGGCACTGAGTGCGTTTGCTGTGAGAGCTGCTGACCCACAACCAAATGCGCACATTGCTACTACATAGGTTCCGGCATTAAATGCACCAACTACTAATACTCCAGTCGTCCCAACTTTTTCAATAATCCCAATAGCTAGAAGTTTTGAATCTCTGCTTTTAAGATCTGAGAGAAAATACCCTGATGGCTCACCTATCGCATTACACTTAATAATTTTATCCGACCCTTGATTAGCGTTATACTGAGCAGTGCACTGAGAAAATTGAATAATTGGGCTCTGTGTTCCATCATCAAGACTTATTTTTTGAGAAACAAAGGTATAAACACTCCCATCTTTTCTTTTTTCCAATTCAGATTGAAAGTAGACATTGCCAGCCAATGCTGACTGAGAGGCCATTGCAAATGACAAAACGACGAGCGTATAAATTTTTGTTACCAATTTCATAAAATCTCCTTTTCGATTTTTTTCTTCGACCGCAGTATAGCGATTTCCCGAGAGTGATTCGCCTGTTATTTTTTTTACAGGAAATTCTTATATGTTAAACATTTGGTCAATCAATCGCGGCAGGTCGCCGTTCCTGGGTTAAGTCCATTTTATTCGATCTGACCACTTTTTTTGAGAAAGTGGTATATGACAAGAAGGCTGAGAATCCACGATCTGATGGCTCTTTCTTTCGTAGATCTTTAAGTTTTTTCATCGCCGATAATGCCCCAGCCTTTGGTGGTAGCTTTGCTTTATTCAAATTCATATCTCGCGGAAGGGAATGCGAAGCCATCGCATGATAAACCGTCTATTCTCAGCAATTTCATCTATGTTTCTTCTTACGTCTTGGCTGCATCAGACTTTCTTCAAACGCGATCATCTCTTGAAAGTTCATTTCCTTTTTCGGAGGAACCGCAATTATGGTTTTGTATTCAGTTTTACTGACATTGAATACGACGATCTCTTTCATAATTAGTTTTTCTATTTCTTCCAAAAGTGGTTTTTCTTCTTTACTGCAGAATGATACGGCCACGCCCTTGTTCATTCCTCGTCCGGTACGGCCGATGCGGTGAACATAATTTTCCGGTTTTTCAGGGAGATCGTAATTAATTACATGAGTCACATCGTTGATATCAATACCGCGAGCACTGATATCCGTGGCGATCAAGATACGACTTTCATTAGCGCGAAACTTCTTCATGACGTCACTGCGCTGCTGCTGTTCTTTATCACCATGAATGGTTAAGGCGCTGATGTTAACTTTAGCTAAGGCATTGGCCACACGTTCTGCACGTACACGCGTACGTACAAAGATAACAAATTTTCCGTTTGGGTTTTGCTGCAGATATTCTGCAAGGAAAAAACGTTTATCATCGGTTTCAACAAACATCACAAAATGAGTTACGTTTTTTGAAATAGGATCTTCCGGAGCAATCTGAATGCGTATCGCGTTTGAATTAACCTGCGAGTACGCCAGTTTTTTAATTTCAGGATTGATCGTCGCTGAAAAGAACAACGTTTGATGGCGCTGCACCAGTTTACGTTTAATAATTTCAACTTCGTCGATAAAACCTAAATCAAGCATACGATCGGCTTCATCCAAAACCAAAGTATTCACATGATACAGATCCAGATGCCCATGATGAATCAAATCAGACATGCGTCCCGGGGTAGCTATCACGATATCGAGACCGTCTTGCAGTTTTTCAATTTGACGATCATGTTCAACACCGCCGTAAACAGCGAAGGCTTTTACTTTAGTGTGTTTACATAACATATTAAACACCTCACCGATTTGTTGAGCCAATTCCCGCGTCGGCACCATCACCAGGCATTTAACGCCGTTCGAACGCTTACTGGTTTTTTGCACATGTATGGCATTAATAATCGGAATCGCAAATGCCGCCGTTTTACCTGTCCCCGTCTGGGCGATCGCTAAAACGTCTTCACCCTTCATTATCGATGGGATCGCTTTAAATTGAATATCAGTGGTACGGAAAAATCCATTGTCGTTCAGATTACGCAAAAGATCGTCAGATAGAAAAAACTTATCAAATTTCAAAAGGGCCTCGCATTCGCAGCTTTTAGGGGAGCTAAGCCTATACCAGAAACGACGTTTTTTTGAAAGAAGATAGATAAGAACTGTTGTGGTCGCAGCCCACTTCCGCTTATAGTAAAACTAAAACATGGAACCACAACCTAAAATCACCTACCCAAGAATTAATTTCACTGGGAAAATCCATTTAATCACCAGCGATCACGAGCTTGCGGAGGTAATTTCTGGTCTGAACTCGGCCCCGATTTTGGGATTCGATACAGAAACCAGAGCCAGCTTCAAGGTTGGTGAAGTTTACAAAGTCGCGCTTCTTCAGCTGGCTACTGAAACCGATGCCTATCTGATTCGACTCCATTTCATTCACAACTTCGAGGTTCTCAAGCATATTTTAGAAAATCCACACGTTCGTAAAGTCGGCGTCGCTATTCGGGATGACTTAAAAACTCTTCAGAAGTCATTTAAGTTCGTTCCTGAAAATTTTATTGAGCTTCAAACCGTGGCCAAAGAAAAAGGACTCAAGAACATGGGACTGCGTGGAATGACCGAAGAAGTATTGCAATCTAGCCTTTCAAAAAAAGCAAAAATTTCTAATTGGGAAGTTAAGACGTTGTCACCGGAACAAGTCCTCTACGCAGCAACAGACGCTTGGATTGGTCTTAAACTGTATCAGACACTAACGAGCTAGCTTTTATGTTAAATTTTTTCAGACGTTTTTACGCTCTCGAAATTTATACCGACGGTAGCAGTAAAGATGGTGTCGGCAGCTGGGCCTATGTAATTTCTAGACGAGGACGCTGTCTTGGTGAAAACTCTGGCCGCGTTCGCCGTGCTAGCAGCAATGCTATGGAATTTCAAGCAGCCATCGAAGCCTTGGCTTCGATTCCACCGAAATCAAATGTCACTTTGTTTACAGACTCAAAAATATTAGTCGACGCCATAATCTCTAGAAAAGGACATGCGTCCTTTCAACCCCAATTGGATCTTCTTTTTCCTTTGACTCAAAGACACACGATCACCTGGCGCTGGATAAAGGCTCACAATGGGAATAAGTTTAATGAACGCTGTGATCAGCTTTGCACCTTGATTCGCGGCAAATAACCTTTAACAATGATACGACTTCAGATTTTTTTTTCAAACATCGCTTTCCGTATCAGGTTAATCCTACCTCCAAGTATCCACCGCAACCTGCAATTTTGAAACTATAGTTCGCGAAATTCGGGACAATTTGTCTAAGTTGATTTTTGGTCTTGAGACAAATTGACTCAATTGAAGACTCATATTCACCAGCTTCCTATTCCACCTGTCCAACAATGCCAGCGGACGACGCCGCCAAATTCATTTTGGATCTAAATTTGCACGCTTCTATCGGAGTACAACAGGGGGCGGAGAGTTTATGAATTTTATTTTTGTCATTCATTTATTGGCGTCGACATTGTTCACTATACTCAGTATCGCTCCGAAACAAGCTGCGGCCGCGTCTGATATTCCCAATCAGGAAACCCTTGATCACCTGAGACACGAAGGACAGTTTTTCTCCATTCAAATTACAAAGGATGATCCTATCCGTATTTTCGTTGTTGGGCGTGAGGAAGCTAAATTCGATCAAAAAAAGTTGAGCCTTACCGTTCGCAGACTAAAACCTTATCCCGGAAAAACACTAACCGTCGATCGTTTCGATAATTATTTTTCAGTTAACGATACAAAAGAGTTTAAAAAAACCACTGACTTAGAGATTGTCACAAAAATGGACGACAAAGAGGATGTTTTTAA
Organism: Bdellovibrio sp. 28-41-41; assembly: GCA_002256935.1. Taxonomy (GTDB): domain Bacteria; phylum Bdellovibrionota; class Bdellovibrionia; order Bdellovibrionales; family Bdellovibrionaceae; genus UBA2316. Next base: position 1,615 of record NCGL01000097.1, on the reverse strand, counting down.
GATCAAGCTTAAGAATACCAAGCCATAAAATGATCACTTACTTTCTAAAAGTTAAAAAAATATAAACCCTTTAAAAGGAAACTAAAATGAAACAAAAAACGATAAGCTCCCTAGTCGTTGGAGTCGATTTCTCTGAATACTCAAAGTTAGTGGCTAGAGAAGCCAAACAGCTTGCAGAAAAATTACAATTATCACTCGTCTATGTATTTTCTTATGAAGACGGCCATCTCTATAAGTACTATGCTTTACCAGATCGATATGCTGTTATGGATCAGTTTCAAACGAAAGTAAGGAACTACTACAATCTAGACTACTCTCCAAAAATAGTGATTCGATTCGGTCGAGCCGACAAAGAAATCATTGCGGTCGCAAAAAAGGAAAGAAACCCGATGATTATCGTTGGCCATAAAAGTGGCCATTCTATCGCAAAATTCTTTTTGGGTAGCGTCGCTGAGAGTTTGGCCTCTATATCACCCTTCCCTCTCTGGATTCACCGAGGCAACAAAGTCAAGTTGCCTAAAAAAATTCTGATTCCTTCCGACTTAAGTGAACGTTCTGAAAAAACCATCAGTGAAGTAAAGAATTTAAAGAAAACATTTCATTCTGATTTTGAAGTTTATCATGTTCTTCAACCGCCTTCACCACTCTTAGACTATGAGATTTGGTCAACCTTGAATAATGAAATTAAAGACGACGACGATCAAAAGATTCGCGCTTTCAAGAAAAAGTATCCAAAACTTAAAACCGTTCGAGCGCGAGGCCCAGTCATCGACACAATAAATAGTCGATCAAAACGTTTTGATCTAATTGCTATCACTCCTCACAGTCGTGCTGAATCACGAAATGCATTCGGAGGCGTAAGTTCCAAAATTGTTCGATCCGGGGAAACACCAGTTTTAATAGTCCCTTAAATAAAAGGAAAAAAGTATGGGTTCGATTCAATTCTTAGGAGCAGCGGGAACAGTTACAGGCTCTCGCTATCTTGTTACGTCGGATAAAAAAAAGATTTTAGTCGATTGTGGTTTATTTCAGGGATTGAAATCATTACGTCTTAAGAACTGGGATAAGTTTCCGATCGATCCGTCCTCGGTGGATGCGGTTCTTTTGACCCATGCCCATTTGGATCACTCTGGCTATATTCCGCGATTTATTAAAAATGGCTTTCGAGGAAAAATATTTTGTACGGCTGCCACTATAGATTTATGCAAAATATTACTTCTTGATGCCGCTCACATCGCCGAAGAAGAAGCTGCCTATCTTAATAAGCACAAGCGTTCTAAGCATCAACCGGCTCTGCCTCTTTTCTCGTCTGATGATGCACTTAGATCGATTGAACACTTCCAGCCAGTACCTTTCGATGAAAGTATCGCTTTGGATGCTTCTACTAAATTTGAATTTCGCTATGCCGGTCATATATTAGGTGCCGCCTCGATTATTCTAGAAGTAGATGGTAAGAAAATCGGCTTCACTGGCGACATCGGTCGGCCAAATGATCCCATATTTTTTCCTCCGAAGCTGTACTGTGATCGTTGGCCAGGTGCCTTGATTTTTTCGTAGATATCTCGATGAGTGCTTCAACAAACGGAGGCATTTATGGAAAACCAGAATAAAGAAA
>NCGL01000013.1 GCA_002256935.1 Bdellovibrio sp. 28-41-41 | reverse complement strand
TTACTTAAGTTTCTTTTCATCTTTTTTATTTATATCTTCAGCCTTAGCCGTTTCTTCAGGTTTCTTCTTTGTTGGATCAAATGAATAATCCGATATGATCAGTGCTAACTGAAATGCTTGTAGTTCTGGTAGATTTAACTTTTCACCTTTATCCAGAGCAAAACTTATAGTTTGTTTAAAGTTTCGAGGAGCTTTTGGCCCTTTAGCTAAAACACGAACGCATAGATTTAGTGCCTCTTTTAAGTTGAAGCCTAAATGTTTGTCAGTTTGAACATAGGTTAGGAATTTTCTAAAATCATCATAAACCCCATTTGGGTAGAGCTCAGTGTATTTAGTCAGGCGCAGCGCTAGGTCTAAACAAAGACCTTTGCTTAAGCTAAATTCTTTTTCGTCTGTGCAGTATTTTACAATTTTTACGAAATCATCACGCAGTTTCGCCGGATCGCCTTTGTAGTCTTTCGACAACTCGTGAGAAATTCTATACGCAGTGCTGAAATCCACATCCAGATAGTTTTCTAGAAATAATTTTTGAAATAACACATAAAAGTTTCTCGCGCGTTCAGTTTCAAATGACGAATATTCAAGTGCGACGTCAAATGTCTTTTTCATGTCGACACCGGATTTCTGCAGTACTCTGAATACTTGCGAGAATCGCTCGTACGCGCCAGAACACTGCTTAGCTACTTTAAGCGCGGCTTTGATGGCTTGCGGTTCTGTAAATCCCAAGTCTTCTTGTTTGATCAGGAATTGATACGTGTTTTTAAATTCGTCAGCAGTATCGCAAAGACGAGGATCCGTTAACTTATCATACAACAAGCTATCATCAGCGGCCGCTAGCGCGAGACTGGCCGAGAGCAGAGTAAGTAGAGCAACACCGATCAGTTTTTTCATTTTAGTAGTTCCACTGTAAAACTAAGCGTGGTGCCAAGTTCGCATACGCATTAGCCTTATACATATCTGTGTAAACTACGGGAGCATAAATTTTTCGTTTGTACTCAAGTTGTTTTTCATAATTTTCAACATACTTATTTTTGAAAATCAGTGGCAAAAACGCGGTTAGGATCGCTACTGAGGCATACATGTTGTAATCGCTACTGACGACATCCATTAGCCCACCGGCAGCAATGACGTTCGTGATAGTCGAAGCGTAGGCTAGCATTTTGATTAGCTCGGCTGGCTTTTGCATGGCTTCTTCAGATAAGCGTTCTCTTAAAAGCATAGATTTTTTGTCACGTCCTTTAATTGAATTAATTTTTTGAAGAGTGCTGTTGTAGGGTTCAGACGCCGAAACAAAATACGTTAACCCAAACCAAGCCGCTGACAAACCTGCCGCCGCATTGACTTTAAAGTCAGCATTGCGACGAAAATCTTCATCGTCTTCTTTACCCGCCTTAAATTTATTTTTACTCAGCAGTGCAACAATCATTGTTGTTCCAGACGATACCAAGAACGGCCAGAACATCATGTAACCATTGTTGGCTTCCATTTGGCCATCCATTTGAATTCGCTCACTAGCGCGCGGAACGACTTGTAGTTCAGGATAGTCCAATGAATTTAGAAACTGAGTCTCTACATGCTCGGGATCTAAATCTAAAGTCTCTGCTTTTTTACTAGTCTCTATTTTTTGAACTTCTTTTTTAACTGGCTCTTGCGCAGGCGCTTTTTTTTCTGCCTGAGCAAATGTTATTTGAGAAAAAATAAACGTAGTTAGAACTAAAAAATGAATGGTTCTTTGTTTCATGGATTTCCTTATAAAGTTATATACTTAAATCTTATAAGAAATCGCTAGGTTATATTAAGTGAATTTTGTTTTACCGAGCCGTCTTCAAGACTAAAGAGCGGCTGTGCTTTTCGTGCCAATATAGATGTAAGCGATACCTAAACTAACAGGTACGCACTCAACCGATGAAAATTGAGCGGCCTGGTTCATCAAGCGCACGAAATCTTGACGACACGGAAACTGTGCCGATGAGTTTTGAAGATACTCATAGGCATCCGTTTGTCCTGTGATTGCGCCACCGATTTTTGGAAGAATTTTTGTCGAATAAAACTGGTAAGCCTTGTTCAGTGCGGGATTGGTGATTTGACCAAATTCCAAAATACACACTTTGCCGCCTGGTTTAGTCACGCGCGCTAGCTCTGAAATACCTTTTGTTGGATCCTGAACGTTACGAATTCCAAATGAAATACTAGTGATATCGAAAGAATTGTTGGGGTACGACAATGCTGTCACGTCGGCTAGTTCAAACGTAATTGGCAGGTCTAACTTCGTCGCTTTACCTGGAGCAAAGTCTAGCATCTCTTTACAGAAATCAGTGCCAGTGACTTGGCCGCTCGTTCCGACAGCTTTTTTAAACTCGATAGCTAAGTCGCCAGTACCCGTTGCGCAGTCTAAAACCGCATCGCCTGATTTAGCGCCGCACATTTTAACTAATTTTTTTCTCCAAAGATGATGAATGCCCGCAGACAAAATATCATTCGCTTTGTCGTAGCCAGAAGCGACTTTAGAAAACATGGATTTGATTTTTTGAGGGTCAACAGTTGTTGTAGTAGTTGTCATTGCATTCTCTGAAGTGAGCGATCTAAAGCCGTTAGAACTTTAGTCGTTTTAGTCATTAAGTTTTCGAAATTTTCAAACGTCAGCGCTTGCATACCATCGGACAAAGCTTCTTTTGGATTCGGATGAACTTCCATGATCAAGCCATCAATACCTAAAGCTGTTGATGCCAATGCCAAATCAGGAACTAGATTGGCGATGCCCACACCATGCGAAGGATCGATAATCACTGGATATGGCGTATTTTTCTTAGCGTAGATGGCAGAATTTAAATCTAGAGTATTGCGAGTTGATGTTTCAAAAGTACGGATACCACGTTCGCACAGGATAACTTTTGGTTTATCACTGCCTTGGTTTACGTATTCAGCCGCATTCACCCATTCGCTCACAAGGGCCGCAAAGCCACGTTTTAATAACACGGGTTTGTCTTGTTTCGCGAGTTCTTTCAATAATGCGTAATTGTGCATATTGCGAGAGCCGACTTGGAACATGGAAACCATAGAATACAACTCTTCGATTTGACGTGGGTCAGTTACTTCAATCGTGATGCCCATGTCTAGCTCTTTAGTTACTTTTTGTGCGATTTCTAGAGCTTCGCTGCCTAAGCCTTGGAATGATTTTGACGACGTTCTTAATTTCCAAACGCCACCGCGTAAAAGACTAGCACCGTGTTCGGCAACCATTTTAGCAGTGCTGAAAAATTGTTGATAGCTTTCAATTGAACACGGACCAGCCATCACAGTGAATGAGCCATCGCCGATTTTGATTTTCTTAGAACCCGATTGAATTTCTATAACATGTTTTTCTGGTGACATAATTCTTTGAGTTTAGCATCATCCCTTTTGGGATGACTGTATTAAGTTAAAATCTTGTGAAAAGGCAATCTAGCATAGAAATAATTCGATTTACAAACTTTTTAAAAACCGGCGCTTTTGTTCGCAAACAAGGAAATTGGACTCTAGTTTCTGACCCTGTAGTGGATGCGAATTTAGGTGCCATTGGTACCATAACGACGGACTACCTATCAAAGCAGGTCTTGCGGAAATACTATAAAAATCAATGGGATATGAGCTCAGCTGAGTTTATACGTGTTCTGAATCTGACAGAAGCCGAGCTAGTTAGGGATCGAGAAAAAATTATCATTAATTGGCAGGCGGTCGATAAGGTTTCATTTGTCGAATCCTTTGAAAAAGCCCAAGCAGCCTTTAGAGCCGGTGAGGTGAAGAAAGTCGTCCCGTTCTCTGTGCAGAAGGGAGCCTTAGCGCACACACTGACTTTGGCTCAAAAAATATCGTTGTTGAGGAATTTGGCAGCAACACCTGAAAAGCTCTACGCATACGGGGAATGGTCGGTGGACAAAGGTTTCATGGGTGCAACGCCTGAAATTTTGTTTGAAAAGAAAGGCCGTAAACTTCAAACGATGGCGCTAGCCGGGACCTCGAGCAAAGAAGTAAATCCTATCGATTTCTTAAATGATCCTAAAGAACGTAAAGAGCATCAATTTGTCGTCGATGATATTGTCGAAGTACTTGGGCATTTAGGTGATGTGCATGTTGAAACGACGGTGGTTGTTGAGTTTCCCGCGTTGAATCATTTAGAAACTCGTCTGAGTGTTGATTTAAAACATACAATTTCGACAGATGAGTTAATAGGTAAGATACACCCAACACCAGCATTAGGTATTTATCCTCGAAATGCCTATTTTGAAAAATTCCGTCAGTATCCGCTGCAAAGCGAGCGTGGTTTTTTTGGCGCTCCGTGGGGCTTGGAAACCAAAGAGAGCGCGTTGTTGCTAGTCGCTATTCGCAAGTGGGACTGGAGCGAACGCGATGTGCAGATATTTGCCGGTTGCGGTGTCGTTCAGGAAAGCGTATTAGAAAAAGAATTTGCAGAAATCCTTAAAAAGATCGATTCTGTGAAGAGAATATTTTTTCAGGATTAATAAATGACCAACATGAAACTGTCCGCTGAAGTCATTCACCTCTTGTTGAAGACTGGGGTCAAAGAGTTTTGCATTTGTGCCGGCGCACGAAATTCGCCGCTCATTGAAACTTTTTATAAAAATCCTTTTATTAAAATTTATCATTTTTTTGAAGAGCGCAGTGCTGCATTTTTTGCGTTAGGTAGAATTGCATCGACGCGTAGACCAGTTGCAGTTGTTACAACCAGCGGAACTGCGGTAGCAGAAATTCTGCCAGCGGCCATTGAGGCGACTTATTCTAGTTTGCCACTAATTATTATTTCTGCAGATCGTCCGAAATCGTATCGTGGTTCAGGATCGCCTCAAACGATTGAACAAGTGGGATTATTTTCTTACTATATCGAAGCGTGCTTTGATTTAGATAAAGAGAACACGCATTTTTCGTTAAAGGGTCTAAGCTGGCGTAAACCAGTTCATGTTAATATTTGCTTTACTGAGCCATTGATCGATCAAGACGCTATTGAATTGCATGCGCCATTGATGGAAGAGCGCATAAAATTTCCAGAGACATTTCCGCTAAACATGGTGGGTGAAATCCAGAAATTCTGCAGTGAGCAAAGACCGATTGTGATTTTAAGTACGCTGCCTGAAAAATCTAAACAGTCTGTAGTTACATTTTTAAAATTATTAAAAGCACCTATCTATGCCGAAGGAATTTCTGGAATTAAAAATCACCCCGAATTAAAAGATCTGATGATCCTTTCTGGTGAAATGATGGTGAATTTTCTTTTAGATAATAAAATCTGCACCGCAGTTTTAAGAATTGGCGGAGTTCCGACGTGCCGCACGTGGCGTGATCTAGAAGATAAACGTAAAGACTTGCCGGTGTTATCAATTGGTTTTAATCACTTTACGGGGCTTAGTCGGGAAATTACTCACTACACCGATATTGATGATTTAAGCCGCGTGTATGTTGAGCCAATAAATATTAATCCAAGCGAATATCAAAATCGTGATCGCAAAAATCGTGGTGAGTTGCTTCGTTTATTTCAAAAATATCCAAAATCAGAACCAAGTATGATTCACTCGCTTTCAAAACTAATGAAAGACAAGCGAGTCTATTTAGGAAACAGTTTACCTGTTCGTATGTGGGATTTGGCCGCGGACGAAAATTTAACTCCTAAGAATATCGTAGGTAATCGCGGCGCTAACGGTATTGATGGTCAGCTATCTACGTTCTTAGGTTGGTCGCAAGAAAATGAAGGCAATTGGGCCATCGTAGGCGATTTAACTGCCATGTATGATTTGCCATCCTTGTGGATTACAAATCAATTGCAAGCTCAAGATATCAACATCGTCGTTATTAATAATAAAGGCGGCATGATCTTTAAACGAATTTTTAATAAAAATATTTTCCTTAATCGCCATGAAATTAAATTCAAGTCATGGGCCGAGATGTGGGGATGGAAATATGAAAATTGGACCGAGATTCCAGAGTCAGTGACTTCGGGAACTCAGCGTATTATCGAAGTGAATCCGGAAGAAGACCAAACTGACCTTTTCTGGGATGAATGGGATCGGTATGTCAAAAGTTGACATTATATTCTTGCACGGCTTCCTCGGAGTCCCCTCTGACTGGAACGGTGTGCTTGAACGCTTAACATATGAAATTAAAGGTTCAGATGTGACGCCGACGTATCATGTTTTGGACTATTTCAATCAGCCTAATCTAAGCCCAAAACATTCTTTTGAAAACGTGGCCACCGAGTTTATAAATGTGATCGAATCCAAAGCGACCAGTTCAAGAAAGATTTTAGTTGGCTACTCGCTAGGTGGCCGACTGGCTTTACATATTTTTGAAAAAAAACCCGAGCTGTTTGAGCGTCTCGTATGCGTTTCTACAAATCCAGGATTTAAATCTTCAGACTTAGAAGAAATGATGGAACGTGACTCTAAAGATCAATACTGGTCTGAATTATTTTTGCATGGCGATTGGAATGAAGTGGTTCAAAAATGGAATCACCAGGACGTTTTTAGTGATAGTGTGAATGAACCGGAACGTGAAAGCGGTAACTATCGTCGCGACTTGCTTGCAAAGTCACTTTTGAATTGGTCTTTAGCCAAGCAAACTAACAAGCGCGATCTTATGAGACGGTTTCCTAAAAATATCACTGTGGCCGTCGGTGAGCGTGACAAGAAATTTTTGGAATTAACACGTGGTCTTTTGAACGAGATTCCAGATATCGGTATTAAAATCATCCCTCAATCCAGTCATCGCGTTTTGTTTGATAATCCACTGGAACTAGCTCGAGTGATCAGTTCCAGCATTTTATCTGCTAAGAAAAAATAAATTAGTAGTGTTGTAATTGTTCTCCACGGCCGAATGTTCTTTCTTCTTGTGTGAAGTTGAACTGATTCTTAAGCATAAGCGCGCGGGCATTGTCTTGCAGCCATTTTAAATGAAATAGAATATTTGTATAAACGCTAAGAGCATTGCATTGGTCTTTCGTATCCATGCTTCCTCTAGATGTAACACCCCATAAATAGTAAACGCCGTTGGCTACGATATAGGCTGGTCCACCGGAATCTCCGTGGCAAGCTCCTCGACCTAGTCGCTGCTCAACTAATATTTCTGAAGACGCAAACTGAGTGCTCGCAATTGTCGTCATGGTCTGTCTTAAAACTCCCGTTCCCGTTTTTTTTGCCCCGTCGGACATCCCATACCCTGCGAGCAAAACTGCTGATTTATCCTTGAGCGCCGAAGTGTTTGGTAGAACGTTAACAGCGCGGTAACCAATGGGTGTGGTGCCTTGAAACTTAATAAGCGCGATGTCGTTGGTGTCTTTGGTCTTTGCGCGAGTGGTTTGCCACTGATTGTGTGCGATGGCTCCGACCACTGGGCGGGTCATGGTGGCGTTGGCTTTTTGAAGACTAGTGGAAAATACGACCAGAATTTTGCTGGGATCTTTCCCCAAACAATGTGCAGCTGTAAGCACAAGATTATTTCCCAAAAGTGATCCGGTGCAAACGGCTTTGACGGTAGGATCGTATAAAACCACAGATGTTTGAGCGGGTGATTCATTGGCGGCAACGTCTTTACCGCCAATGATTCCCGTGGTTGACGCTTCTTCTGGTTCCAGGCCGACATTAGATTTTGATGCCGGCGCGCACGCAACCATTGTTAACAGCGCTATCCCTAACAGGATAGACTTTCCCCTCGTAATCATTTTCCCCTCTTAGCCTAAACTTTAATCCTAAGCTTTTGTCTTAGGCTTTTATCCTAGCATCTTGCTGGGAACCCCTGGTGAAGCTTCTACAGAGGAAGAGGATCAATCGACAAGACGATTAATTTTCAACGAAGTATAAGAAATTGTTATGGACCTTGGAGTTATAGTTTTTTGAAGGCCTCGGTTGCAGATATCAGCTCGTGGCGAATTCCAGGCTCGCTCACTGAATGACCCGCATCGGGAACAATAGTGAGTTTTGATCCTGGCCAGCTTTTGTGCAATTCCCACGCGCTCTTCGCCGGGCAAACCACATCGTAACGTCCTTGAACGATCATACATGGTAAATGCGAAATGTTTTTGACGTTCTCTAATAGGAAATTTTCTGAATCAAAAAAAGCGTTGTTCATAAAATAGTGACATTCAATACGCGCGAATGGCAGAGCTTTTTCAGCTTCTTCATATTCATCGATAAAGTTTTTATCCATTTTCAATTTAGACGTGGATGCTTCCCAGATGCTCCAGCGTTTAGCTGCCTGTAATTGTTTTTCTTTATCTGTGCCAGTTAATTGTTGATAGTAGCTCTTAACCATAGTGCCACGTTGATTTTCTGGAATTTGCTTTTCGTATTCTTCAAATAAGTCGGGGAATAGCAGCGAAGTGCCGTGTTGATAGAACCAATCGATTTCCCACTTTCGGCATAAGAAAATTCCGCGTAGGATGAATCCTAAACATTGCTGAGGATGACGGATGCCATATGCTAGAGCTAACGTTGATCCCCAGCTGCCACCGAACACAACCCACTTGTCTATTTTTAGGTGGTTTCTGATTTTCTCAATATCAGAAACCAAATCCCATGTTGTGTTTTCATTGAGCTCAGCAAACGGCGTGCTTTTGCCACAACCACGTTGATCAAACAAAACAATGCGATAGTAATTAGGATCATAAAAACGTCTATGGTCTTCAGAAATACCGCCGCCAGGGCCCCCGTGCAAAAAAACGATCGGTGTTCCGTTGGGGTTCCCACACTCTTCAAAGTAAACAGTGTGCAAATCAGACACTTTCAAATATCCTGAATTGAAGGTTTTAATTTCTGGAAATAATTCGTTCATATAGTCTCCGTTAGATATTAGGCATGACTCTTTTTTTCTCGGCGTCCAAGATAAAAGAAGCGTCATAAGCCAACTTATTAATTTTTGCAAAGTCTTCGGTTGTAAGACCGAAGTGGTGAATCAGGTAACGATAGTCATCGCTTAGGTAGGTATTGAAAATTCCGGGGTCATCTGAATTTATCGAAACAGAGACTCCGGTTTTATACAAATCTAAGAACGGGTGATTTTTACGATTAATGAAAGCTTGAGTCAGGGCATTGCTGATTGGGCAAATTTCCAAATGAACATTTTTTGATTTTACAAAATCTATCACGTTTTGATTTTGAACAATTTGAATTCCATGACCAATGCGAGTCGCATGCAAAATTTCAATTGCCTCTTTCACGCGTTGAGGGGCCTTAATATCAGGTGTTTCACCCGAGTGCACAGTGATGGGAAGGCCGGCTTCATAGATTTTATCAAATAGCCATTTAAAGCTATTCGGATCAGCTGCGGCTTCGTTATCCGCTAGATCAGCGGCTATAAAGGTACTTTTATTTTGAAGTGTGAAATCTAGAATCTTTTGTAAATGTTCTTTCGACTGCCCTCGCTGAAAAATAGAAATCAGTCCAGTAGCAATTGGATATTTTTTTTGCGCTTGCTCGATACCTTTTAGTAAAGCCCCATGGATTTTATCATAAGATAACCCGCTGCCGCCTTGGATAAAATTGAGCGAATAGCGAAGTTCAAGAATGCGAACTCCATCGTTGTAAGCATCTTCTAAAGTTTCAAATGTGAGTCGAGTAAGTACGGCTTCATTTTTTAGTAGATGCTGCGCACGACTGAATTTCTTTAGTACCGATTCAAGATCCGTCATCGGCGATGTAACAAGAAGTTTGCTTTCAACTTCCGAATATTCAAACGAGTCGATCAGTTTAAATTCTTTAGCTAGTTCTACCAGTGTGGAATAGCGCCAAGAACAATCTAAATGTCTGTGAAGTTCAACTTTTGGTATACGCTTAGGGGAAAACAGAGAGGTCATGAACGGAGTGTAGTAAAAAATAAGGCGACTCGCAATGAGTCGCCTTATGCGTAATCAGTATTTAAAATACTAGAAACGACGAGCTGATTGACCTAATGATTGAGCTGCTTTTAAAGCGTCAATGCGGCCAGCACCGTACGTATTAGGATCTTGTCCAATTTTCGTTGCAGATGATTTGATTACATTAACCAATTGTTCTGCAGAGATTTTTGGTTGTAGTTGATAGATCAACGCTACAACACCTGCTACGTGCGGAGTTGCCATTGAAGTGCCAGAAAGCTCGCCGTATTTATTGCCAGGCATGCTGGATTTAATCTTTACACCCGGAGCAACGATTTCTGGTTTTACAAAACTACCCGTTTTCCAAACAGCAGGACCGCGTGAGCTAAAGCTTGCGATTTTGTCATTAGCATCACTAGCACCCACAGTTAGAGCGGACGGGCAACCACCTGGAAGACCAACAGTTTTAGCACCTGGCCCAGAGTTGCCAGCCGCGAAAACGGGAGCCACACCCAATTTCACCCAAGAGTTAACCGCTTGGCAAAGAGCGTTTTTCGCCGGATCTTCGCTGGCGGAAGCTGAACCACCGCCCCAAGAGTTACTTACGATCATCGCGCCATCATCAGTTTCTGGTTTACCATCTGGATCAACTACCCATTGCATCGCTAAAACGGCATTAGCGAAAGTTCCGCTGCCGTTTTTATCCAAGAATTTGGCGCCGATGAATCGAACTTCAGGAGCTACACCAATACCAGTTCCAGAAGCAGCGCCGCCGCCGATAGTTCCAGAAACGTGTGTTCCGTGACCTTGATCATCATAAGCTGTTGTCTTTTTATTAACGAAGTCACCGAAAGCGATTACTTTGTTCGCCAAATCAGGATGAGTTCCGTCAATACCAGTATCAATCACACCCACGCGAACGGCTTTACCAGTTAAATCTGGTTTCGCTGCTCTTAATTGAGGGATGTTGATTTTCTGCAGTCCGTACGTCAATTGCGGCTCTTCACGCATTTGTGAAGGCGCTAATACGCGTCCACCTACTGGAGCGATTAATTGCATGTTCGAGTTTGCATGAACGTAGTTAATAGATGGCTCAGTAGCTAAGCGGCTAAGGTCTTTAACAGGAAGGTCTAAGATCATACCGTTGATAATCCATACAGAGTAATACTGATTAGTTACACCAGAACGACTCCATTGATTTAAAGTCTGAGCAAATTGAGCTTGGCTCGCTTTAGAGTTTTGCATCAATATGTTCTGAACTTGAGCACGGGCTTGTGCTGAACGAATTGGCGCCGCTACATTGCGAACGGTCGGGTTTTGATCTTTGAATGTTAAGATAACGCGGATAATGCGTGTATCTTGAGAACGATTCAAGAACGGTTGTAGTAACGGGTCGAATTGAGCTGCATTGGCTTGCAGACCTAGACCAGCAACAAGTGCTAATAATAACTTTTTCATGTGAACCCCTTCCATAGTGGTTTGGTTTTTTTAAAGCTAACCTAAAGTCTGTGAGATCCCTCACCCTCCCTGACCCAAAGTCGTGGATTAAGGTTATTATAAAAGTGCCACTTTGCAAGCTATGGCTAAGAACAAAATCCTTGAGAATTCATTTTTTTTAGGTCATCTATAGACCATGGTCTAGCATTCAAAGGATTTCGATTATGGAACCCATAAGCATTAGCAATAAATTATTCAACAATCCCAAACAAAATCTGAAATTCAGTGAAAAGATATCATTGAATGACGGGACTCAAGTCGAGTTAGCAGATCCACGTGCAACCCGCGCTCTAGTTTCATTAATGGATATGAATGCGGTACTTGGCGGAGCAGCGTCTCATTACGGTGGTCCCGCAGCGTTTGCCGAATTGATGAGTGCACTTCATGGTTTGATGTTTAACAAATCGGCGAAAGCCGGAAAAAGTTGGACTGAACAATTTCATTTCGTAAACGATGCTGGTCACTGTGAAAATGGTTTGTATGCATTGAAAGCGAATTATGAATTAGCGGGTTTGCAAGTTAACAGTTTAAAACAATTTCGATCTATCACATCACCTCTAACTGGCCACGGTGAAGTTCACTTGTTCGGTGAGGGTGTGTTTCTAAGTAACGGTCCTTTAGGGTCTGCATTTCCACAAACTCTAGGTCTTGCGATTGGCGAAAAATTATCAGATAAAATGCGCACAACGGTTTGCTCGATTTCAGATGGGGCTTGTATGGAAGGCGAAGCGCGCGAAGCCATGGCCAGCGTTCCTGGTTTAGCGTCGAAAGGGTTACTAGCTCCGTATGTATTGATCATCAGCGATAATAATACAAAATTAAGTGGTCGTATCGATAAAGATAGTTTCTCGATGGCTCCAACATTTGAATCATTAAAAACTTTAGGTTGGGATGTTATCCAACTAGAAAAAGGCAATGATTTGAAAGCGTGTTATGAAGCGATTCAAACAGCATTAGATAAAGCCGCGAGAAATCCTAAAGTGCCAGTCGCTATTCACGCGAAAACTGTGAAGGGTATCGGAACTAAGAAAACAGCGGAAAGCAGCTCGGGGGGCCACGGATTCCCACTTAAGAGTCCAAAAGAATTAGCAGCCTTCGTTTCTGAAATTTATGATGGCAAACCGTATCCAAAAGAATTTGATGTTTGGATTGAAGAGTTAATCGATCTAGAAAACAAAATCATCGCTAGCAGTAAAAAAGATTCAGGCGAGAAAATTCAAAAAGGTGTAGCGAGCGCAATGATCCAAGCTCGTAATGCCGGATTTCCAGTTTTATCTGTGACATCTGATTTGCCAGGTTCAACAGGAGTTGCTGATTTTCGCAAAGAATTCCCACAAGCTTCATTTGATGTGGGAGTGGCTGAAAGTAACATGGTTTCAACAGCGGCCGGTTTATCTAAACTTGGCTACATTCCAGTTGTAGATACATTTGCTCAGTTTGGTGTAACTAAGGGTGCATTGCCATTAACAATGGCTTCACTATCTGAAGCACCAATCATCGGAATTTTTTCGCACACGGGTTTCCAAGATGCGGCTGACGGTGCATCTCACCAGGCCCTAAGTTATGTAGCGATGTTGTCATCAATTCCCTATGTGGATGTCTACAACCTTTCATGCAGTGAAGAAGCTCATGCACTTGTGAAACAAGCTATTGAGTCTTTCCCAACTGATTACAAAAAGGGTGTAACGCCAAGATCGAAAATTTTCTTCTTGGGTCGTGAAAACTTTCCTAAAAATTACGGCGTGACCGATTTTAAACTCGGCCAGCCGCAAACTGTGTCTGAAAACTTGAAAAGCAAAAATATCGTCATCGTTGCATCGGGTACAACAGTCCAATCAGCAGTGACAGCGGCCGAAAAATTAGAAAAAGACGGAATCGGGGCGGTTGTTGTAAATCAATCACATCTAAATTCTTTCCAAAAAGATTTCTACGTAGCGACTTTAAAAAAATCAATTGGTCATATGGTCGTTGTTGAAGATCACCAGAAAATTGGCGGCTTAGGACAAGGATTGCAAGCGTTCTTGAATGAAAATCGAATTGAAAATCGCACTATTCATTTAGCTGTGGACGGAAAATTTGGACAAAGCGCTTATACGGCTGAAGAATTATATCAAAAGCACGGTCTAAGCGCGGATCATATTGCCAAAGCTGCGAAGCAGCTTCTGTTATAAGCTAAGCAGCTTCTGCTTTAGATTGAGATAATTTTTCTAAGCTTACGATTTATTGATCAGTAAATACAGATACGATATCGACGAGGTCAACGGCGTAAAACCAAGCCTAATTTTATAGATGAAGTGAATTTGGCTAGGCTTCAAAATTTCACAATCATGATTTAAAATCACTTCTTTAAAAGTTAAATTGGAATCAAGAAATTCGGCGATGACGGGTTGGATTTTGAATTTGGTCAGGTTCCTTATACTTTTTAGATAATTCCAATTTTGTGCTATCGAGTTAACTCACATTGATCAAAAGCTTTTTATAAGGAATATAAAAATCAACGTCTTTCCTTGAGGCTGATTTGAAATAAAATTCTCAAACCTTCTGCCGATATCCCACAGTTCTCTACGGTCGTTTTCGTTCGGCGGTCAGCCATTTAACGTCACTGAATTTTTTTTAGACATTCTTATACAGCTAAAAGCTGCCTCTTCTAAAAGAGGTTGGTCCATTAATAGCTAGATATAGGTATGACGTTCAATTTTTGAAAAACAATGGAATATTACATCCATAATAATGAAAGGTATAGAATATGAAATTATTAACTTTAGTGCTGAGTTCGCTAGTATACAGTGTTTTAACTTTGGCTCAAACTCCTTCAATTGAACAGATAGAAAATAGTCTTAATGATACTCAATGGGTCGGTGGCGCCGGAATTGGAAAATTACGAACTGGAGGGCCGGCACTATATATTAAGGCCGAAATGGCATTTCAAGTAGATAATGGTCATCTTTATTATCTTTCAAGTATATTGGGTGGACTTGATAAAAAAATTGATTCGCGCGCAAAAGGGCTTTGTATTAACTCACCACCAAGAGAAGCACAACTTGTAGTTTCTGAAGACGGAAAATCAATTGATGGAAATGTCGTATTACCTGATTATAATGTGGAAACGGGAACACATACTTACTATACTATTCCATTGAAAAATTTAAAAATTGTTGACGAAAAGAACCTTATATTTACATCTATTCCAGTCAATATTAAGGGTAATCCGATTAATGTAAGATACAAACTTTCTAGAAAACAATCAAAAACTACAGATGAATTAGCTGCTCAACTAAAAAACTGTTTAATAGAAAAACCTTGGATTAAATAAAAATAGGCATCGTTATTTCAAAGATTTCACCGGCCATAAGTGCATAAGATGTTTTTTTTGAGACTTAGCTGAAGATTTTTATCCAGCAAGGTCGCAGTGTGGAAACACAAGTATTAAGCTTCTGGCATCATTCCGATAGGTTAGTTATGTATTTTGGTGAATTTAGGTTATCAAATACCATTTTAAATTGTTCGTTGTCCGCTCACCGAATCAATCTGCTTCTTCCAAAAAATATAATCGGAATACTTATAAAGATGTTCATACAAGCAAAGCTCATTCGCTATGCTCAAGTATGGATGTGATAGGAATCCTTGTTTTCGGCGTTCGCCTTTGCGAATGAAAGTTTCGATGTTTATCAGCGATGGCATAACGCTTATTGTCTTGAAAAACTGAATGGCTTCTTGTTTGAAAACGCCGAGTTCGTCTTTCATTAATTTGTTCAGCAATGGATTAGCTTCTAGGTCTTCTTTTCCAATATCAACCGGATCGATCGCGGCTTTGATGAATGCGTAAAGGAAAACTAGGAATAAACTTGATGGCTCAGTGTCTGTTAGCGCGATTCGTTTTAAATCATCTAGAGTATTTAAAAATACGATTTGGGCTTCTTGGTTTAGGAATAAATCATTTAGTGATGGCAAACAGTATTGAAGTATTTTTAAATCGAACATTTCTAGGAATGTTAAGCCGGGATCTTTTAAGCGTAAGATTTTTAGGAACTCTTCCCGTTTACGTGGTAGGATGGCGTCCTTTAAGCACGATCCATCGGATTCAATGGCTTGTCGTAAACTCGCTTCTAAATTGAAATTTAATTTATGGGCCAATCTGATTCCGCGCAGGATACGAATAGGATCTTCTTTCAAGCGGGCCACGGGATCGCCAATGATGCGGATTGTTCGTGTTTCAATGTCGGCCATACCGTTACAGTAATCGAGCATCTTTTTCTTCAATGGATCATAAAAAAGTGCGTTCACTGTAAAGTCCCTGCGAACAGCATCTTCTTCTACGTTACCGTAAAAGTTATCTTCATTTATGGTTTCAGAATCGACAGCGGTGTCGTCTTCAATTCCACGACTGCGTCGGAATGTGGACACTTCATATTGAGCAGCACCACGACGAACAAGAATTAATTTGAAACGTCGGCCAATTAAAAAACTGTTAGGAATAATTCGGCGCACTTCTTCGGGTTTTGCTGACGTGGCGATGTCGTAATCTTTTGGGTGTTCGTTCACTAACAAATCGCGTACGCAGCCACCAACCAAGTAGGCTTCAAAATTCTTTCTTTGTAGTCGTTCGACTATTTCGACCGCTTTGTAGTCGATCCAGTCTTGGTGCAATTCGGGACGCATCTTTTCAAACTAAAGGATTTGAATTCGATTTTCAATAGCTGACAACCATGTTAATCGGTAAGGCATGTCTATTTTGGATAATTTTAACTATCGCATCACCGGAGACGACCATTTACCCAAGGTTGTCTTTCTGCATGGCCTCATGGGATTTCTAAATAATTGGGGGTCAGTGACCCGCCGGCTATCAATCAAATATCAGTGTTTAGTTTATGATCAGCGGGGTCATGGTAAGTCCATGAAACCCTTGTCTGGATATCATCCCAAGGATTTTGCCGATGATCTTTTTCAGATTTTAGAGGCCCTCGGTTGGAGCTCGATTAACCTTGTTGGTCATTCGATGGGCGGCCGTAATGCCTTATATTTTAGCTATCTGTACCCTCATATGTTAAAAAGTTTAGTGATCGAGGACATCGGGCCCGAGGGTGACCCGGATAATTATTTATATTACCAAGACATGCTGGGGGTAATCCCAACTCCGTTCGCCAGTAAACCAGAGATTCAAAACTACTTCGAGCATCGATTTGTGAGTGATTTTAAGACCAAAGAGAACCCAAAGACGATTATTCCGTTCCTGATGGCTAATTTGGAAGAAAAGTCAGATGGAAAATATGATTGGAAGTTCTCAAAACAGGGAATTATCGATTCAGTTATGCAGGGTCGAAGTGAAGATTCATGGTTATTGATCGACCGTATTTCGGTGCCGACACTCTACATGCGAGGTGAAAACTCTAAAGATTTGAAGAAACCTGTTTTCGAACGAGTTCTTCTGCAAAATAAGCTTATTACAGGCATCGAAATCTCTGACGCGGGACACTGGATTCACTCGGACCAGCCCGAGGTATTTGCGAAAGAACTTGAGTCCTTCTTAGATAGGATAAATCATTGAATCTTTAGATCTTTAGTGACAGAAGTAGACATACTTATTGTCACATACCTGCTTATGGAGATGCCTTGGAATTTACTGATTGGAACTTACTTCCTGATTTACATAAAAATATAATGGATCTTGGCTACAAGATCCCTACGCCGATTCAAGAACAAGCCGCGCCGATTATCTTAAAAGGTCAAGATTTAGCGGGTTTAGCGCAAACCGGTACTGGTAAAACAGCCGCGTTTTTATTGCCACTGATCGATCGTGTTCTACGTTCACAGACTCCATCTGAAGATGAACTGACAGCTCAACGTAAATTTCCAGACTGGAAATCGAACAATTTCATTTTAGTTTTGTTACCAACGCGCGAATTAGCTGAACAAGTTTACGATAATTTTGGTTTGTTCACTAAAGGCATGAACCTACATTCGATTTCTGTATACGGTGGTGTTGGTTACGATAAACAAAAAACAGCGCTCAGAAATGGCGTACAATTTATTTTCGCAACTCCAGGTCGTTTGATCGATCTATACAAAGAACATTTGATTGATTTACGACTCGTTCGCGCCATTGTGTTCGATGAAGCAGATCGCATGTTCGATATGGGTTTTAAAGACGACATGAAATTCATCTTGCAACGAGTACCTCGTGAACGTCAATTCCTAGTATTCAGCGCGACTTTAAATTTAGATGTATTAAATACGGCTTATCAATTTGGTGCTAACCCAGTTGAAATTAATATCTCTCGTGACAAAGCAACTGCGGACAACGTTAAAGATTTTCTATTCCACGTCGGCGATGGTGAAAAACCGCAAATATTATTGTCGCTTCTTAAAAAGCAGAATCCTAAGCAGACAATTATTTTCACAAACTTTAAAAATAATGTGGAACGTGTAGCGCAGTTTCTTTCTGAAAATAAGTTTCCAGCGATTGCCATTTCAAGCTTAATGACTCAGCAACAGCGAACGCGAGTGCTAGAACAATTTAAGGCAGTGAATGAGCAAAATATTCTTGTAGCCACAGATATCGCTGCTCGCGGTTTAGATATTCAAGGCGTAGATTTAGTTATTAACTACGAATTACCGATGGATTGCGAAACGTACGTTCACCGCATTGGTCGCACAGGTCGCGCGAATGCAGAAGGTACGGCATTGAATTTATGCAGTGATCGTGATTTGGATTCGTTAAACCGTATTCAAGATTTTTTAAAACGTAAAATTGACCAAGCCTATCTTGAAACCACAGAATTAATTACGGACTACGCACCGTTTTCTGATCGTGATCGTAACCGTTCACCTCACGGTGGCGGCGGTCAAAAAGGTGGTAAAGATTTCCGTGGTGGTCGCAGACCAGAACGCGGTCCTCGCCATGGTGGTGGTAAGCCAGCTATGCAAGGACAAGGTGGCGGTCAAAACAGAGACAATAGAGACAATCGTGGACCTCGTCCACCAAGACAGGACTCGAGACAAGATCGTGGTGATCAACAACAACCACAACATCAAAACCGCAATGGCGCCGCTGCGCACCAAGGCAAGCCGAACCCGAACCAGCAAGGTCAACAAAATAAACCTGTTCATCAAAACGGAGCGACTCCGTTTAAGAAAGAGGGAACTGTTCAACAGAAGCCAAACAATCCACGTTATAAAAACGGGAAACCAAATTACTCGAAAGGCCCAAGATCTTACGAGAAAAAATCAACGCCGAAAACTGATATGGTTAAAGCGGGTGGCCTGAAACAAAAAGTAGTTGGATTCTTTAAGAAGATTTTCTCTTAATATCGCACTAAAATATAAAACTAAATAATTTCTAAAGTTGGACGCGGAATAAATTAACTGCGTCCACGACGGCTTTAGGTCGGTACGTCTTAGAGATCTGATCCCAATTGAGTTCGCGCCAGCCGAACAATTCATATACGGAATTTTTTTGTGAACGTTCCGTTAAAAACTGAAACACTTCCATATTAGGGTCTATTAAATTTCGCTTTGAAACTAGCGATGGTAAATGAAAATGGGCAAACATCTCTTCATTGTTTAACTGCGCATAATTTAAAATTCCGGCTTTAGTTAGGTGTGCGACTTTTTCGGCAGTCAGAGGATTACACGTGTATATCAATAGTAGTTTTTCAGTGTACTCTGTGTACTTTAAAAGTTCTTTCATACGTAGTGGGCGACATGATTCCACTACGATTTGGTTTGCGTACCATTTCGAAAATGAAGATAACTTGATTGTCTTTTTGATTGGAAAAACAGAAAAATCATCGCCGTTAGACAAAGCCACTAGAGATGATTCATTATTCTTGAACGGTTTAAGCATGGATTCAGACCCGTCAAATGTGGCTAACTTTAAACCTTCTTTAAATATGACTAGATCAAATTTTGATTTATCGACGATGTTAACAAAGTTGATCTGATTAAAGTCCTTGATAATAGATGCTAGCATCGCTTTGTTAGAGTTTTGCGCTGGAAAGTATTCATTCAAATGCCAGAATGATGACATAGATTGAATATAGTTAGAAAAACTAGCTTCTTTTAAAAGAGCTTCATCAACATTAAAGTTTTTAACACGGCCAAGGACAAACTTAAAAAGCTGGCTCTTTTCGCTTAGGCTTAAGCGTTGGTAAGAAGAAACCCATGACTGATTGAATTTGTGTTGCAGGCGTTCTTTGATGAAATCAGTACGCGTTTCAAAAAACTGATAGTGGCGGTTGATACACAGCTGCCATTTAGGTGTTAGTTTCCAGTCGCTGATGCAATTGGCGTGGCTACTAGCTTGTATGGACTTCCAAAAGACTGGGGCGTGAGTCGCGCTTTGGATCGGTAAAATCGGTTCGCGGCCAACTACAGTGTAGAAAATAAAGTTAGTTAGAGTTTCGTGAAGCAACTCAAAGCGTGGCACATTTTTATTTTGATCTTGTACCCAATGTTTAACGATCGAGTAAGGCAAGATATCTGTGGTTTCGACCAAGCTAGTGGGAAGAGATACTCGGCGGCGGCTTATAACCATTTGAGTGCTATCGTCTGTTAAATTTAATACGAATCGAGACGTTGGAGTTAGGAAACTAAAAACCTCTAATTGACGATTGATCGAATCAGATAATTTAATTGTCTCTTTGGACCATTCTGCAGAGCTATTTGAATCGCATGATGGAATTGTCGTTTTCTTCCATTCGATAAAAGCGATCGTGCGATTTTTAACGCAAATTCTTTGTGCTGACGAATGCGAAATAATCAGTACAAAGATACTTCCTAGTGCGATCGCGGACGCGAGTAGAATTTTAGAAAAAACGGATTGAAATGGCACTAAAAAGGTATGGCCTTGATCTGATTCTGAGTGAACAAAAATTGATCATCTTTGAATTTTTTTTAGGGTCGAGAGGGACTTAATTCGTTTAAACCGGTGTTACGCGAGACCACGAGGCATTTCCTTTGCTGTAGTCCTAAGCTCAATCGGAAATCTTTAATTGAGGGGTGAGGGGCATGATCGCACGGAAAGGTATTGTAGCATTATTAATATCTGTCTTTGCATCCTATTTCGTCCATGGTTCGACTCTAAATTCATTCTGCCATTTCGCTCCCGGAGCTACGTCCATTCAAGGCACTAACATTGATGAAAAGCTGCCGATTGCCTCTGTTTCTAAATTAGTAACTTCCTATTGGTCGTTGATAAAATTAGGTAAAGGGCATCGGTTTGTTACAAGAGTATTTTATAAGAAAGATACTGATGGCGCTTACGTAGTTCATTTTCAAGGTGGTAGTGATCCTTATTTCAGCAAAGAGTTCTTGCATCTAGTGATTTCAGAGCTAAATAACAAAGGTATCAAGTCGGTAAAAGAATTGTCCTTTGATGAAAATTTTAAATTCGTATGGAATGTTAATAGCTATGCAACTGCAATAGGCGACTACACGCCGGAATCACCAACGCCTGATGACGTGATCAAAAGCTTCATGAAGGTTAAAAATTTAACAACTGACTACGCAAAAACTGTGCAGGCCGCTAAGGATCAAGGCGTTGCGATGAATCCCATGGGTCAGTTGCTGGTGCGTAAATATACATTTAAAAAATCATCTGATTTTATAGCCAGCAACTATAGCTCACTATCCTTTAAATCATCACCTCTGCAAGCTTTGTTGAAAGAGATGAATAGAAATTCAAACAACTACGCTGCCAATTTGATTTTTGAATTTACCGGTGGCGCTGCCGAATTTAAGAAATTTATAGAGAATCGGTTGAAATTCGCGATTGATGACATCGAGTTATTAAATGGATCTGGAAACAAACTCACTGTCGATGGCCTCGGGAATTACAATTCAGCTCGTTGTACGGTTGTGCTTAAGATTTTACTCGATTTTGAAAACGTCTTGAAGGCCCAGGGTTTGAAATTCGAAGACATCGTCAGTGTCGTAGGAGCTGACTCAACATCTTCTTCAAGCGCGCTTTATAAGAACGAGACAACTGAAAATTCGGTAATTGCTAAAACAGGTACGGTATCTCCGGCTATTTTGTTAGCGGGTATTATTTCAACTCAGAAAGGTAACGTGTATTTCATGTACAACATGAAGACCAATGGAACACGACGTGATTGGCGCGATGCTCAGAAAAAAATAAAAACTCAAATGACCACTATGATTCAAAAGGAATACAATGGCGGTGCGCCTATTAGTTATCAATCTATTAAGTTTTTTCCATTTGATAAAGAATCAGAAGGGATTCCCTATGTAGGTCGTCCGTAATCAGTCCGCTGTAGTTAGGGTGCGATTTCGCAAATAGGCTTGGCCCATAAAAAGGTGCGTTTGCTTTTTTGAATATCAGGCACCAAGATTTTTAAGAAAATTTGGAACTTCTTTGGTGATTTTGATTTCGGGCATACTGGGTAGCCAATTTTAATTTCTTTTGGCACTTCAATCGAAGCTAAGAAATCAGACCAGCATTTAAGATGTGTTTTATCTGAATTAAAATCGCAATCTACTAAGTAGCGCTGAAAATACTCTAACGCCGTCGTTTTCACTGAAATAGGGATGATTTTCATCAGCGTGTTATTGTTCTTGATTCCCGAGAACGTCATTTGACCTGATTCTAAGTTATAAATTTCAAACTTAGTTCTAGCACTTAATTCGTCTGGATCTTGGACAAACAAGAAACGTCGGGACATTCCTAAATACGAAGCTCCGCCTGATTCCAGCTTCTTGAATGTATCCATTTTTATATCTTTGCAGTACGTTTCAGGTTGGATTTTTTTATCGATTGCATTTTCTTTGTAGTAAATATTTTTACCCAAAAATCCGGGTTCTTCTTTTTCAAGAAGAATGTATTTTTTAAATACGAAGCAGTTTAGTTTTATTTTTTCATCTTCAACGACTTCGCTGTCTTCTAGCATTTGCGAATTTTTAAAAACCGGTCGGTCGAAATCAGCAAATGCTTTCGGTAGAACAAAAAATAAAGAAACAATAATAAAACTTTTCATCGTTCAATATTGACTCGTTTTCGAATGTTTTTCTAGTCTTTTCTCACGTGGACGATTTTTTGCGTCGACAAAAACGACTTCAGGCTTGTAGCCTTTTGCATTTTCAATCGGTATGCTCGCGTAAGCAACGATAATAACTAGATCGCCTTTTTGAACTAGTCGAGCTGCTGCTCCATTCAAACAAACCTGACCTTTTTTTCCTTCGATTACGTACGTCGTAAATCGTGCACCATTGTTACAGTTTAAAATGTCAACTTTCTCATGCACGAACAATCCTGCGGCTTTGATCAACGCTGGATCCAGTGAAATTGAGCCCTCATAATTTAAATCAGCTTCAGTTACAGTAGCGCGATGAATTTTACATCTCATTAATTCGATATTCATAATAACCTCACGATTCCTTCATGTTCATTGACAGTGATGCAAGCAAACCTTTTAAAACTAAATCGGGGATGATCCGATTAAATACTTTTTCTTTTTCAAACAAATGCGAAAATCCACCGGTGCCGATAATAAATGGAGGATCGTTGGGAAAGCATTCGGCTTCTAGACGTTGGCTGATTTCTTTTATTTGACCAAGGTGTCCGTAGTACAAACCGGATTGGATGCTTTCTACTGTGGATCGTCCCAGAGCTTCGTATTTTTCTTCGATCTCTACAGCCGGCAACTTGGCTGTACGATTCTCTAAGGCCTCCATGCTAATTTTTAATCCAGCGATGATGGTTCCGCCTAAATATTCTTTTTCTTTCGATACCGCACAAAATGTTGTTGCTGTTCCCAAATCAACGATAATCAGATTTTTGTCAGCGTACAGTTGGCTTGATGCAATCGAGTTAGCAATGCGATCGGCACCGACTTCTAGAGGATTACGATACTTAATTTTTAATCCTGTTTTGACTCCGGCCTGCAATACAAAAGGTGTTAAGTTGAAGTACTTTTTGCAAGCTCCCCTGATAGAATACAAAACATCTGGTACGACTGTGCAAATGACAATCTGCTGAACGTTCTCGGGATTGAAACCATTTTCGCGAATCGCCGTACGCAAGAAAATGCCAACCTCATCAGATGACGAGCTCGTTTTTGAATTTTTCCGAAATGAAGCCACCATTTTATGATCGGTGGTGAATAGGCCAGCGTAAATTTGGGTATTACCCACATCCAGTGCTAGAATCATCTTTACTCCTTCATCACAGTTTGAGCCAACTGTGACAGTAAATGTTCCCGTGACTCAATCTCTAGAGGCACGGAACTGTTTTTAGTAAATAGCGAAAATCGATGAATTCCTTTTTGTCGATCAATTTTAGTGACATCATTTTGTACGACATACTGAACTTGCTTATAGGCGAACACTTTGTCGACGGATTGTTTAACTATTTTGACGTCCGCATGAGACGTTAATTTAAAACCGATAATTTTAATTTTCTTGTTTTTACTGTACTGAGCAATTTTAGAAATGATTTTAAAATTGGGCTTTAAAACTAGTTTTATACGTTTCGCAGATGAAAGTTTTCTAGGTGATTTTTTAAAACCGATGCCTTCGATTTTTTCTAGTGAAAAATCACTCACAGCGGCCGCATGAATCACGTAATCAAAACTTTCTTTTGAAAGTTTGTCTTTCAAGACAGAATTTAGGTCGGCAAAGGTTGTGAAGTTGGCTACATCCATATTTGCTGGCAAATCCAGTCCCTTTTGATTGTTTACAACTAAGCTAACGGGTAGCCCTAAATCATAGAAATACTTTGCCAGAGAAATAGCCGTTTCGCCGCTGCTTGAATTTGTTAGGGATCTAACATCATCTATTTTCTCTATCGTTCCGCCACCGGTTATCAATATGCGTGGTAAAACCTGTTTTATAGAGGCCGGTTTTGGCGGGACTGGTGTCTGTTTAAGAATTTTCTCAATTTCTACGATCATGATTTCAGGATCAAGCAACTTTCCATAGCCAACTTCACCACAAGCTAAAATCCCAGAGCCGGCTTCAAGAATAGTAACGCCGATCTCTTTTAAACGTGTAATCGATGACTGTGTTAGTGGATGTTCATACATTTTTGTATTCATCGCCGGAGCCACAATAAATGGTTTTTTGAAATCATGAGCCAGGAACAGTGTGCTGGCCAAATCATCCGCAAAACCGTGTGCAATTTTATTTATAAAGTTTGCAGTAGCTGGAGCCACAATAACAGCACTCGCATCACGGATCAGGTGGATGTGTCCCATGATATTATCTGAATCAAATAAATCAGTGTGTACTGTTTTGCCGGTTAATCCTTCAATAGTAGCGCGTCCAATAAATTTTGACGCTGACTTAGTAAGAACGCATTCAACATCGTAGCCACGTTGAACTAAGCGCGAAACAAGGGTCACCGCTTTGTAAGCAGCAATCGAGCCCGTGAAAATAAATAGAATTTTTGAATTAGAGTTCGACATTGTCTATTAACCTCACATCGCCAACAAAGGCGGCTACGTATCGACGGTTTTCTACATCCACTAGGTAATCAATTTTAAATCCAGCATTTTCTAACACGGCTTTGGCTTCGGCAGTATTCGCCGCCGTTGTGATTGTTTTATAAATTAAAGAAGATCGATTTCTTTCGTCTTCGTTCAAGCGTGAGTTGCGGGAGCTAAGCGCAAGGCCGCTTGAATTTCTGATAGTGGGGCAACCCACGATTTCTGTTGGTAAAAATAAGGCACTGACCATTTTTTTTATCAGCTGTAGTTGCTGATGGTCTTTTTCACCCATATAAACGCGATTGGGTTGCACCAAATTCAATAATTTTAATACGATGGTAAGAACGCCCTGAAAGTGCCCTGCCCGCGAAGCTCCGCACAGCATAAGGCTGAAATCATTTTCATGAACAGAATAAGTGTAGTTATCAGGGTACATTTGTTCAAACGTGGGAAAGAAAATAGCATCTGTGCCGGCACCAGTCGCTAATTTCAAGTCTTCATCCCAAGTTCTTGGGTATTTATCTAAATCTTGGGCCTGGTTGAATTGCGTCGGGTTTACGAAAATACTTAAAACGTTAATATCGTTCTCGCTGCGGCTTTTTTTCAATAAGCTAACGTGACCTTCATGTAAGGCACCCATCGTCGGAACGAAACCAACAGATTTATCCTTGATGGTTTTTCGCCACTGGATAAGCTCAACGGTTGTTTTTAAAATAATAGGTTGGCTCATTCGTAACTTTCTTTTGCGGTTGGAAACGCTTTAGAAACCACTTCTTTGTGGTAGTCATTAAAGGCACCTTTAAATATTTGATTCGCATTAAAATATTTTTTCAGAAATTTCGGTTTAAAACCGTCATTGAATCCCAATAAATCCTGCAAAACTAAAACTTGTCCATCGACATCGGGGCCAGCACCAATACCTATTACAGGGATATGCAATGCCTCGGTGATTTTAGCCGCTAGCACAGATGGAACGCACTCAAGTACTAGAGAGAAACAACCTGCGTCTTCTAACTTTTTAGCTTGATCAAGAATTTGGATTTGCGCTTCTTTTTCTTTACCTTGAACTTTATGACCACCCAATGTGTGCACGGACTGAGGCGTTAATCCTAAATGTCCCATGATTGGAACGCCGGAGTGAACTAAGTGATTCACGAGCTTCAAATTCCCGATGGCGCCTTCCAATTTTAAAGCTTCAGAACCGGCTTTCATTAAGACTTCTACGTTATTCATGTTGGTCGTCAAAGATTTTCGATAAGAAAGAAATGGCAAATCACCGACGATGAATTTTTTAGGTGCCCCGCGACTAACAGCTGCGATCATCGATGCCATCATCGGAGTATCCGCGTGGACCGTGTTTGGCAGACCATGCATTAACATCGAACCCGAATCGCCAATAAGAATGCAATCTATGTCTGTTTCATTGATGATCTGTGCAAACGAGAAATCGTAGCACGTGATCATCGAGATTTTTTCTTTGTTCTTTTTCTTATCTAAAAAAGTCAGTGAGTTGAGTTTGATCATAATTTTACACCTTTTGCTTTCAAAAATACTTCGTAGATGGGTTTCAATGAATTTCCGCTAAGGGCATTCAAGTTGTCGTGGATCGTTTTAATATCACCGCGAACAATTGGCCCAGTAAGGGCGCTAGCACCGTCGCGTTTAAAATTAGCGGTGACTTGATCGAGATACGTATTCAGAGCTTCTTTGGGCATTTGTAAATTTTGAAATTGAGCCTGAACTTCGCTCCATAAAATCATTGGGAAATTGCCGGCCACTACGCACAGCGCATGGTAGAGGGCTTTCTTATCGGCACTTAGAAAACTATGAGCGTTCTTTAGCCCCGGCAATACGTCATCAAACGTGAGCTGGTTTTCGTTTTGCCTTGGTGGCGTCAGTACAAAGTGAATTTTATCAAATTCGATCTGCGCCATCGGGGTTTTAGAAAATGTCATTAATGGATGGGCAGAAAAGATAGTATTTGAATTGTGCGCGCCAGAAAAGTGAACCCATGTCGCGGTTGGGCCACTGCCAGAGTAGTGCTGATAAAAGCTTTCAATGGCACTATCGTTAATAGCGAGCCATATATGAGTCGATTGCGTAATTTGTTTTTGAATTTCGTCGGTGCTGTTTTGGGAGCGAAAGATATGAGAATAGGAGAAAGAGTTTTCTTTCAAAATCTTTTCTAGTTGGGTTGCCAAACGGCCGTTTCCCACAAGACAAATATGTGTTTTGCGATTCAAATTATTCATTCTATTGGTACCTGTTCTGTTAAGTTAGAATCAAGTCCTTTCCCTAAGCATGTAGCACGTTTAGCTCCTCTAAGTAAAGAATTACAAGCAAAGAATGTATTAGAGGCTAGTGTCGTTCATCACTGTTAATTTAATTGGCTTTGAGGTCGTTATACAGTAATTCCTTGAACATGAAAAAATCGACTTTGGCATACATTCTTGGGGCATCGACGGTAATCATAGGCGGAGTTTATTTCGCGCTTATTTTTGGACTAAAACCAAAGCCAATTCCTAAAATTTCATGGAGTCATTTCGAAAGTCCGCAAGAATTTGGCTCAAGTATTTATAAACGGCTTCGTATAGAGATTTTAGGACAGAATTTGGTTTTCTTGGGAGTCTTGCCAGAGCGCCAAGATCATTATTTAGCATGGAAGGGTTTGTTTGATTCCCTCGAAGCGGAAAATAAATTCGAACACATCATAGTGGATAACTCGCTTCCTTATAAAGACCTAATTCCTTCGACCGAAGTAATTTCTATGATCGAAAACCAAGCCGCGGTCCTAAATACGATTAAAGATATTATCGCTACTAAAAAACGGGTCGCCATTGTTTTGCCAACGACGTATATGTCCTACCTTGTAAAAGATAACTTTCATGCCCTGCTTTCTCGCTCGCTGTATGACGAGAACGACGGCCATAAATTAGACGTGGATTGGGTGACTTTTTCACTTTCTAGTTTTCCGATTAAACGTGAAGATGAAGCCGCGATGGAAATTCCATGCAATACCGAAGTTAAAGATCCTGCTGGTAGCGGCGAATTGGGATGCATGATCGTTATGAAAGCTCGAAGTCTGTATCGCCAAAAAGAAAGAATTGAAGGCAAACTTCCTGGAGTATTAGATCAAATTGGAACCAAAGAATATTTGGGTCTAATCAATTAAATTCGCTGTTAATTTTTAAATGCAATGGTGGAAAACTGGTGCTAGCCTTATACCTATGAAATATTTCGTTTTATCTTTTGCTGTCGTAATGAGTGTTCTTTTAGGTTCATGCAAATCAGGTTCAGACTCTGGCAGTGGCGGAAATTCAATTTACTCTGCGACTTTCTACTTTAAACAAATGACAGAATTAAAGCTTGATGTGGTTTACGAATCGGGTGCTGATCCATTTGTAGGCACAACTGGTGCCGGTTTAAATTACTGGGATATCACTCTGCAGAATCTGCAAGCCTTGTTCACCGGTCGTACGGTAACTTTTTCGGTTCCAAAAACTTTGGCAGAGATGCGGCTGATTGCGACTCAAAACCGTTCTGTTTGGACAACCACCGATGCGCTGAATTTAGCGAATCAATATCGAAATGGCGATTCATCCGGAACAGTAGGCAAAATTTTTGTCGCCTTTGTAAAAGGTCATGCAGCGAAATCAGATGGAACTGCGGATAACCAAGTGATTGGATATTCTGTCAATGGCACGAATGTAATAATAATATTTAAGCAGGTCGTTCAGGCATCTGGAGCTAATCCCACTGGACCTGTGCCTAAGTTCGTAGAACAATCAACGATCGTTCATGAGTTAGCTCACGCGATAGGGTTTGTGAATAACGGCGTAACATTGACATCGGACCATCATGACTCTACCCACGGAGCGCACTGTTCTAACTCAAATTGCGTTATGTATTATTTAAATGAGGGTTCCTCTGATTTAGCGGCATTCATCGACAAATATCAAAACAGCCAAAATGCGGTTATGTTTGACAATGCCTGTCTGAACGACGCGAAGAGTTTCTAAAACTAGTTTGATATCTAAAGATTCTCGGATTAGCCTAATTCTACTGTTTAAATATAAACCATGAATCGGGGGTCTGTGATGTCGTTTCTTTTAGGACTTCTAATTTACTTCATCTTACGCTGTATCGTATCTGGTTTTTACACCATCGATCAAAATGAACGCGGTGTGAAAACTGTCTTCGGGCGCGCGCAACGTTTGGCGGGACAAACAACAGGAGAAACTCCTATTGCTGAAATGCTGACGGCTGAAGAAAAGCTGCGCTACAATTTCCCATTACTAGAATCAGTCGGTCCCGGCCTGCATTTTAAGTTTCCTTGGGAAAAAGTTATCAAAGTATCAATTGCGACTGAAACGATGAACATGGCGTACGATCCAGAAAGTATGACAGCAAATAACAATGGAACGCTGTTAGAAGCCGTGACTATGGATCAATTGAATATTGGATTAAACGGCCAAATTCGATATCGCATTTCCGAACAAAACTTATACGCCTATGTGTTTGGTATTAAAAATCCTATTACACATGTGATGGGATATTTCATATCAATCTTACGTGAACGTATTGCCAACTTTGGAACAGAGCTTAAACAAGTTCAAGTCAGCGGCGAAGTAAATATCGCCGAAGCAGTTTCTATTAATGATTTGCGAAAAAATTTGAAGGACCTAAATGATATCATGGTACGCGAATGTGTTGGTTCTAACGCACGCTACGGAATCATTTTAGATGCGTCTCTAATCACAGGCATTGAACCTCCTCATGAAGTAGAATCCGCACTGGCAGCTATTAATACGGCTCATAACAACGTTTCATCTGAAATCAGTTTAGCCAAAGCCAGCGCCGATCAAACTATTGTTCTTTCACGCCGAGCAGTTGAAATTGAAACCTTAAAAGCACAAGCTGAAGTTGAACCGCTTCTGGCTATGACAGCACAGATAAAAGAGTTAAAAGCAAGTGGCCCAGATGTTTTGAAGAACTTTGTGCGCAATGCGCGCCTAAACGTTATTAAAAAAGCTGATAAAATCATCTACCCAACGGAGTAACATATGGAAATTTTAATTGGATTTGTTGCTGCTATTATATTTGAAATTGTGACCTTAAAAATCTTGCGCTTCTTTTTGTTCTACACCACGGTTTATGAATCGACCTGCCAAGTGTTTACATTATTTGGTAAAGTCGTCACAATCATAGATGAGCCGGGTCTGCATTTTTTGTGGCCTCGACTAACATGGAAAGCCTTGATCATCAACTTGATGGGGCGAGTTTACACGTTAGATCTACGAATGGACCAAGTGTATTTGCGAAGTCAGCCTGTGAATTCAGAGGAAGGTGCGCCAATGGGCGTGGGTATCTGGTACGAAATGTTTGTAAGTAACCCAATGTCTTACCTATTCAAAAATACGGATCCAAAAGGTTCGTTGTCCGCAAATGTCAGCAATGCGGCCGTTCGAACATTAAGTAACTTACCGTTAGTAAAATTGTTATCTGATCGACATGAACTGAGCCAAGATTTACGTGACGAAGTGACTCAGAAATCACAGGAATGGGGATACAAATTAGGATCGGTGTACATTCGTAAGGTGCACTTCCGTGATAGTAATATGATCCGCGAAATCGAAAGCAAAGTTGTAAATCGTCTGCGCCAAGTGACGAGTTCCATCAAGCAAGATGGAGAGAATCAGGTAAACATTATTACGAGTTCAGCGCAGAGAACGGCATCGGTAGCATTTGCAAAAGCCTCTGCCATTCGCCCGCAAATATTGGGTAAAGCGCTGCAAGATATTTCAAAAGACAAAGATGTTGCTGAAGCATTATTTTCCACATTAGAATTCGAGAAGATGACAGAGAATCCGGGTGAGTTAATTCTACTTCCCAAGTCAGCTGGTATTTTGCCTGAATTGATCAGTGCTCAAAAATTAACTTAAAAGCAATCCCAAACACGTTCCGAATGGAACGTGCAGTAATCCAAAAGAAACTGATGAAACGCATACATTTCGTTTTCATAATTAATCTGAGTTTCAAATAATAACTGTTGATCTAAAAACAATTCGTTTACCGTCAAACGGCCTTGTGAAAACAAGGCTTCTGTATCGGCATAAAGTGCGTTCAATTTTTTCAAATTTGAGGCACTTTGATTGAGCTGGCCAGTCAGCTTATCTAGCTGATCTTCTTTGGTTTGAATTCGTTTTTCCCAATCTCTGACAGTTCTATTTTTTTCTGTCTGCCAATATTGAAATTCACGAAATGGCAGAGAAAATCAGTGTTTAAATGCAGTTTGAAATTATTTCCACGAGAATGAAGTCATCATCTGGTTGCAATCTGAAACCGTCGATCTGAATTTTGAAATATCATCGAGGCAGGTAAGGATAACTACTTTTTTATTTTTATGCAGTACCAACTGACGAATTTGTTGGTTTTTCCCGCGGTGAACAAGATCTATTAACAATCCGTCTCCGCCACCAATTTGCATATTCTTAGTCGTTAAGATTTCAAAACCATACTGTGGGTATTCACGCATCCATTTTTTAGCATATACCTCTAGATTTTTTTGCTGACCTAGATCGTCTTTGCGTACGGTTAATTGTGCGGTTTGGCCATTCGTTGGCGCAAATCGGAATGTTTGAAAGATAGATGCCTTTTCATCGGGAACCACAGTCCATTTCAAATTTGTCGTTTTTAATCGGAAACCGTGTGGTTCTAAAAACCGTCCTTCTTCAGGATCTGTCATCATGGATGTGCCACTGACTGGAAACGGAGCAGACCACGACGTTAGGGCTACAACTACGGAAAAAATAAATGTTTTCATTGTGTGATACATAAGACAATTATCTCCGTCTTACAATTTTTTTGCAAGACTGGGTAGGGTTTCGAGTAATAACTTTGCGCTCGATGCGACGTAAGCCCTGAACTAAAGTCGTATAAACGTATAAGTTATCCACGACCGGAGATTTTTGGATTTCTGATACTGGAACAGAAAATGAAAAAACTTCACTTTCGCAGAGGTTTTTCAGTGAAAGAGTTTTAACCTTACTGGCTTCCAGATACTCTAAGTCGCCAGTTTTGCTATCTAGAGAAAACGACTGCGCCTCTTTTTTGAACTCGGGCCACAAGGTTTGTTTCTTGTCGCTTTCAATCAGTCGAACCCATTTCTTATAACCGGTATCTTCCACAATCAGTAATTGATTGGCGTCATTGACTCCAATTTCAGAAACTTTGTTACTTGTTTTAAACATCAGTTTTTCGCTGTTGTTGGCTAGATTCTTTAAATACACTTTGTAAATGCCTTTTTCTAGGCGGACGAAGGCCAATTTAGGATCAATGTGCTTAAGGGGAACAATAGCCGTTTCATCAAATGAATTGTCAGTTATTCTTTCGATATCATCATTACGCAAATCGTAGGAATACACTTCAAGTTCGTCCAAAGGTAGAGGTTTATCTGAAAGTGATGGAATGTGTTCTTTGCGTCTATCGGTGCTAGATAAGTAGATAAGGAAATCTGGCCGCAGGAAATGCGGTTCTTTTAGATTGCCATCTTGAAATGTAATTTGTTTGCGAAACCCCGTATTCAAATCTTCGATGAACAACTGTGGTTGGGCGTTGAAACTTCTATCTTGGCAAATATATAAGATTTGATCGCCGCGATATGAGAATTGCGGATTAAAGCATTCTGTTTCGACTAAATTAATTTCTTTATTGGTTGAGATAGCGATACCGATGGGAGTCGCTTCTGTCTTGGTTTTGCTGGTGCTACAACCAACTAAACTTAAAACGACAGTGGTAGCTATAAAAAGCCCGGGAAACTGAATATGCATAGGACTTATTATAGCAAATTTGGCTGCGAAATCATCAATTCGTCGCGATCATGGACCTCTATTTAATTTGATACGATCGCGGACCAAAGACCGGTGTTGTGGAAACTAAAGATTCCACTTTTTTAATAGTTTCTTTGTGAGGGAGCTCTGTGAATACTTGCCGACTTCGTGTAACGCAACCCACTTGTTGTCTGGACGCGATACCGCGAGTTTTTCTGCACGCGGCTTTTGCGACACGACGTAAATTATGTGATCTGTAACAGAATGGGTAAAGTCGTACTTGTTTGGTTTTTTACCTATGCGCTCGATTTTCCCAGGGATCATCCACATTCGGCTTAGGACTGGAAGCGTGCTATTTTTAGTGAACAAAATTTGGCTACGATTCTGGATGATCTCGGCATTGTATAGCCAAAGCGACTTTTCTTTTTTTGGTTTTCGTAACGGCAGATTAGGAGTCTCGTCTGTTTTCAAAGCGACACAGGTTTTACGCCAAGGGCACAGTCCACAAATAGGTTTTTCTTTTGAGCAAACAGTAGCGCCCAATTCCATCAGACCTTGGTTCACCATGCTAGGATCGGCATGTTGAACTAAATCATCTGCGATCTTCTGCAATTTATCTTTCTCTTTAGTTTTCCACCACTCGATAGCTAGTCCCCAGCGGCGACTCAAAACACGAATCACGTTTCCATCAACAACGCCAGCGCGGTCACCAAATGCGATGCTTGTTACAGCGCGAGCCGTGTAAGGGCCAAGTCCAGGGAATTCGATCAGTTTTTGATAGGTCTGTGGAAACGGCGCTAATCGCAGCCCTTGAGCCGATTTGTGTAGATTGCGAGCCCGGCTATAATAACCAAGGCCACTCCACATTTCTAAGACATCCTCAATCGGTGCATCGGCTAAAGACTCTAAGGTAGGGAAGCGAGAAATAAACCGATCAAAGTAAGGCATAACGGCAGCAACAGTTGTTTGCTGAAGCATAACTTCAGAAATCCAAATGAAATAAGGATTTTTAGATTCACGCCAAGGTAACTTGCGCTGATTAGCTTCGTACCACTTAGCTAGAGCCAATGAATCGTGTTCAATTTGTGCCTGATATTTTGTTCTGGATAAATTCATGATCTGTTATTATTCCATAGCGGAATTTGTACAAAAGTAAAGATCAAAAGATATATTTGCTAAGGAGAATATTTCCTTATGGTTATTTAAATTCCTTGTAATTCTGATAACTTGCATAATTTATCATCTGGGCAAACACTCTAATTAATGGGTGACAAACGATTTCATCTCACATAGGTAACTACTTAATCAACAATAACGGAGAACCTATGTCTTTAAATTTAATTGTTAAATCAATCGTGTCTTTAACACTAGTAGCATCAGTTTCTTTTGCTGATTTATTAACTAAAGAGCTTTCTGGTAAAGAAAACTCAGGTGTTAAATTGTCAAAAGCAGCTTCAGTAAAAGTTGACCAATATAATGTTAACTTAACTCAAGTAGGTGCTGGCTTAAGAACTAAAAAAGTTCTTGTGGCTAATGTAAAAGTTTACACTGCTGAAGTTTTTGTTTCTGAACCACAAACTGTTGTTAAAACTGATGCTGATCTTTTAGCTTCTGTTGCGCAATCTAAAACAGCTGTTGTTCAATTAACATTCTTACGTGATGTTGAAGCTGATAAAGTTCAAGTTTCTTTCCGTGACGCTTTAGTAGCTAACAATATCGATATTAATTCAGTTGAAGTTAAATCATTATTTGCAGCTATGGTTGCAGGTGGCGAAGCTAAAACTGGCAAGACAATGACTTTTGCGACTAACAAAAATGCTGATGGCACTGAGACTCTTTACTACGAAGATAACAGCGGCAAAGTGAGCACAGTTGTTGGCAAAGATTTAACTAAAAACATTTTCTCTATGTGGTTAGGCATTCCAGCTGACGACGGTTTGAAAAGTTTAAAAGCAGATTTACTGAAGTAATTTATTACTTCGAGGAGAATGAAAATGAAATTTCTAGTATTGATGATCGCTGTCGTATCTTTCGCAGCATGTGAAAAAGTTAATAACTTAATCGAAGTTCCAAATAAAATGGACGATTTGAATAAGAAAATGGATAAAATGACAACGGGTATGGATACAACAAACAGCAACATGGATAAAATGGTTAGTGGCATGAATTCAACTGTTGTTGGTATTAATGACCAACGCGTGTTTCTTCCGGTTAAAGAATTAATGGACGAAGCTAACTACGAAAAATTAAGCCCAATCCCTTCTCAGCTTATGCCTTTCGGTAAAAAGTTAGCTGAAGCGATCACTGTAAACGACTTAGCGGAACTTGTTTATTTGTGGCAAAAAGAGATTCGCGAAGTGAATCCTACAAAACAAATGGATAAAGAAGGCAACGAGATCGCATACACAGATGCTGAAGTTACTCGTATCAATAAAATAAAATTAGGTCGGACACTTGCTATCGAAACAGTTTGTGGATTCCTATCTGATGAAAAAGTAAATGAGTTGATTGCAACACATATTGAAAATCACTCACGTTATGAAGAGACTGCCTACGAAATTCTAATGTTCAGAACTCAGTTCGTAAGAGACATTCTGTTGAAAGAAAGCCTACTTTCTCAGCCTCTTTCAACGGTAGGTAAAATTAATCAAGCTGTTATTTACGCTCAGCAATTAGATTTTATTGCGCGCCTTCCTTTCTCTGAAAAAGTAGCGTTCAAAGTTTCTGGTTTCTTGGCTCCGTATCCAAATGTGATTGAAGAGAAATTGGATCCTAAAATGATGTTGCCTCTATTAAAGAAAATCGAGCTTTCTGTTAAGCAAGATTTCAAAATGGAACAACAAAACTTTAAAGTTTCTAACTCTTCAGAGAAAAACGCTCAGAACCAACAAATTCAAAGCGATATCTTCAATAAAGCGATCGAGCAATTAAATGTAGGATTGCAATACTGGGAAGCTAACACTCCTAAGTAGTCGTTCTCCAAAGTAGATTTTAATAATTGCTTAAAAACCCAAGGGTCAAACCTTGGTTTTTTTTTGAAAAATTCAAGGGACGTGAAACTGCGTTTTGTAAAATGCCCATGGCTAAAGTCTGGACAATTGTGAACTTAGTATACTAATCTTCATCTGAATTGTTTACCAAAAGGTAAATTATTGTATTTACCTTTTACAAAATACTCCTATTTATCTATACTTTGTGCGGTTAATATAGGTTTAAGTTAAACCATATTGGAGATTGTTATGAAAACTCTAGAGATTGCTACAAAAGCACTATTTAAAATATTTTTTCCTACACTGTTGATTTTAACTATTGGTTGCAAGCCAAATGAAACTGTCATTGAGAAAACGATTGAAAAGCCCGTCGATGAAAAGATTGTTAAGGTCGACGAGACAATGACAGACGCCGAACTTGCCGATTCTGGAGAGCAGCTACTTACGTTTACGACATTTCCGTTGGCTGAAAAAGCGTTTCAAATGGCACTGAATAAGAATCCTGAAAATTTGAAAGCTCAATTTTATTCAGAAGGATTTTTGAAAGTTTACACTGTTTACAAGGGTATATTAACTCGTATTAAACCATTCGTTAGAAAACAAGGTAAGCTTAAAGAATTAGAGAACTTAATAAACGGTATTCCCAATGTTCCTGCGAGAAAATATTTTCTTGATGGTGCCGAAGACATTAAGACTGTGTCAGACATGCAAAACTTCTTTTTCGAGCACCAGCAAAACTGGAACGGTTTTAGAAAATGGTTGATTAAGAATTACGATAAAACATTAACTCTTAATTTAGATCCATTGTTCTTGCTAGTTAACCTCGGTATTGAGGGAAAATATGCGTGTGAAATGATCGACGAAGGCACTGGAAGAGCGATCTGTAACTACAATAATGTTTTCCAAAAGAAATTGGGACCAGCCGATTTGATGGGCCTTCGCCAAATGGTGGGCGGAATGGTTTTATACTTTTCGTTTTTTACTTCATACAATTTAGAAGGATTTGATAAATTGGCGACTCTCGATCCAGATGGGAAATTAAGCGTTAAACAAAGTTATCAGTATCTAGTGGATGTCAACTCGAACATCTTTACGTTAAGACAAAAGAATTTGCTTCGAGAAACGATTTCGATTGGGTCTGATTTTTCTGAATCGGCTAAGTACGCAATTAAATACCAAAAAGAATTATGTCCAAAAGGATCACAAGCAACGCGACAGCGTGCGGGTTTTTTGTTTCATGATGGAATCTGCGTGGCCTCCGACTCAGAAACAGATCGTAGTTTAAAAATGTTAGAGCAAGTATTGTCGGGACCTGTGAAAACTGCGTTAGTGAATCGCCAAGGACAGAGAGTGGAAACAAACGTAGATTTTTTAAGCTGGTTTAGAAATCCAACCGTAGATTTAAAAACAATCGGTCCTGCTGAATTTGATTCGTGCGGACGTGTTTCAAAATTAGGAGATAAAACTTTCGGCGGAATCTTTAAAGATAAAAACGCAGAAGACTTTATGCTTGAGCCAGTTGCTGGTGGCGTTTATTGCTCCCAGCCAATGGGACTAGTTGTACCAGGCTACAATTCTAACCCAACAGCGCAATAGGAAAGTGATAATCGTGGGGACAGTCGTGAAAACTCTTTCTTTAATGACTTTGA
The DNA here is from genome assembly GCA_002256935.1 of Bdellovibrio sp. 28-41-41. Taxonomy (GTDB): domain Bacteria; phylum Bdellovibrionota; class Bdellovibrionia; order Bdellovibrionales; family Bdellovibrionaceae; genus UBA2316. Next base: position 23,664 of record NCGL01000013.1, on the reverse strand, counting down.
TTGCGGGCTCGATAGCCTTTGGTCAAGCACAAATGGAATCTTCCATTTCCAAATTTGAATTGGATTCGTGCAATTCAAAATTAGGTAAGTGTATTTCAGTTCATGCAGATAGAGCCGAAAGCGGTTCCACAACTCCAAACATGGTTCTAAGAAACGTGTCGGTTAAAATTAGAAATACAAAAACAAAAAAAGAAGATGTTTACTCAAAAGCAACTGGTTTTTTCGATATTAAAAATCAGCGCGTAATTATTTCTGAATATACTAAAAATAAGGTTTTAAAAGAAACGGTATTTTTGATTAGTGAAATGAATGTGCGTCATATGGAGATGAAGTAATGAAAAAATGGATTTTTTTACTACTTGTTTTCTTGGTCGCCTGTGGTGGGAACCACGAGACGGTTCAAGTAACAGAAAGACAAGCGCCGAAAACACCAACCGGGCCGGTTAGTGAAGACGGCGGAGCCGATGTCGGTGGAGGCAACGCCATCCAAGGCAAAATGATCGAAGAGTATCAAGTAGATGTGACGGAAATTCTTGAATATCAGGAAAGCATCTTGCCGATCATTAAAGCTTTGCAAACTCAGTTTCCAGATTTGGCTGCGGATTTCTTGCATATAGCGCGTGTGCGTAAGTGGTATATCGTTCCGGCGGATTTGAAATCGTTAGACGCCTTAAAGATTGGTATTCCTTTGGAAATTCAAACTGAACAAGTGGCACTGCACACTCCAGAAAAGATTTTTATCGATCGCCGCCGTTGGGAAGTTATGAGTTCGTCGTCGAAGTCCTATTTAATTCTGCATGAGATTGTCATGGGTATAAAATGGATTGATAAGCATGAGGGACTGGACCGTTGTTTGGCACATTCTAAGAAAATTTTAGTGTTGAATGAATTTGTAGAAAATGAAAGTTACAAAGATGAAGTTCGTACGTGCTACAAAACGTATCCAAAATATTACGTGATACCGACAAAGTTCAAATTCACTCCGGATGATTATGAAAGTATTAGAAGCTTAGTTTCTCAGTTAGGCAAAGAATTGACAACGACGGACTGGGAAGAACTGAAGCTTTGGTTTAATTCCAGAGATTTTCGTAAATATGACTAGAATTCAAAAAAATCTATATTCATGCAACGTACCGTTTCTGAAGCAGACGGCGCTACATCCGTTAGAATGTTTTGTACCAGTTGGGGTAACTCCTGCCTTATTTTTTCGGCCAATGATTGTGATAGAACCATAGGGACAGTAGCAAAGAAGTTTTTTTCTTCTGGCATCGTCATATATTGGTAACCGCGCACTCGCCAATTTAAATGATGCCTTGATACCATGGGTGAGCCCGCCGTTAAATGGGTAATGGCCGGCCCCATTTTCAATTTCCCTTTGTCTCGGCGGCAAAGGTTTGTTTCCAGCAAAAACTGCATTACCTTTATAACTTGATTTTTGGGTACATTCAGTCGCTGGGAAATTTCATCGGCGTCATTATAGGATTCAATATCTGAAAGTAGACGCGTCGCTTGGTAAAGCCAGCTGGAATAGTAGATTCCTTTATCAGTTTCGTTCAGTTCTATATCTTTTTTGATTTTGGATTCTAGCTTGGCAGACTTTTCTTGAGATTTTTTAATCTGTCTTTCTAGTTTCGCCCGCAGCTTAAAACTGCCGGCTTTTTGATATTCAACAAGCAATAGAAAGTAGTCTGTTTCATCTTCATTCAAGCCCAGGTAGTCACATAGATCTGCGGCCATCTCTAGGCTTAGGTGTTTTTCCGACTTGAATACTTGGCTAACCATCGTAGTTGATAAGCTCAGTGCCTGTGCCACGCGACGATACTCTCCGTAGCCTTGTTTAGGCTGTAAATCGACCCAGGCATTAAAGTATTTTTTGTAGTCGTTAAACGTGAATACGGTGAAGGTTTTAGACATAGGTAAATATTACCGAGAGTTTACCTTTTAGTAAATATCTTTGTTAACTATTTACAAATGGAATCTATTAGGACCAGCCGACTTTCTGTAAGTTTGTTTATGTAAACGAGACGCAAAAACAAACAAATAGAAAGGAATAACAATGAAAACACAAATTTTAAAGGCTCTAGTAATTGTAGGTCTAGTAACCCAAATCGCTTGTGAAAATAGCAAGTCCAATGGTCTAGAGGCGGGATCAAAGAAGCAAGTCTTCATCAGCTCAGCAATGTCTGCACACGACTTAACTGAAGCGGGCGAGCAATTAATCACTCCAACTCAGTTCATGGTCGCTGACAAAGTTTTCGATATGGCTTTGGAACAAGATCCGAATAGCTTCAAAGCATTATTTTATAAACAATTCTTAAAAAGCTTTATGGTTAATAAGGGTATTATGACTCGAGTAAAGCCATTAGTGGCAAAATATGGAAACATAAGTGAATACCAAAAATCGGTAAAAGCTTTACCAGATACTCCGGCGTCGCGATTTTTACTTGATGGCAAAGAAGACATTTCAAAAGTTAAAGATGTTCAATCGTATCTTTCCGACTATCAATCGGCTTTAAACGATTTCAGAAAGTTTTTAATTGAAAATCAAGACAAGCAATTGTCGATTGAAATTAGTTCAGCTTATTTAGAAAATTTATTCAAAGATTCTGGAGCTTATGAGTGTACTCCGGTTTCGACTACTGGACAAAACCAATATCAGTTCGAATGTGATGTAACTAATATTACAAAACGCAAATTGACTACGCCTGATTTCATGGCGATCAGACAGTCATTGGCAGGAATGATTTTCTTCATGAACTTTTACACAGCATATAGTTTCGAAGGTATCGAAATCTTGAAATCACTTGATATTAAAGAAGGTGCAACTTCAGAAGAAATTATGACTACGGTTAGTGAAAAACTTCCGGAATTTGGCAAACTACGTAGCCAAAACTTGCTGAAAGAGACTCTAAATTTAGGTTCTGATTTGGTATCTGCTGGTCGATGGGCTGTTCAGTATCAAAATCAACTTTGCCCAACTGGCACTGAAGTGAACCAACAACGTAAAGGTTACTTATTTCATAAAGGTATTTGTGTTAAGAATGCAGACGAAACTCTTCGTGGCTTAGCAATGTTAGAACAAGTTATGAGTTCAACAATCAAAGTTAAACTTGGTGAAAAAAATGAAGAATTCGAACTTGATTATATGGCTTGGTACAAAAATCCGGTTCAGGATTTATTAGCAATAGCTCCTAAGTCTTACAACTCTTGCGGGCAGGCAACGGCGCTAAAAGATAACTCCCTTGGCGGATTGTTTGTTAATGGTGACGCCAATAAATTGTTAGTAACAGCTCACTGCCCTTAATTTCTTATAACTGAATCTGCATCTTATGAAAACCCAAGGCCTAAAACCTTGGGTTTTTTTGCATTTGTTGTCTGTACACTTAATGACGTTATAAATCGACGCGCCACATTTCAAAAAGTCAGCAGCTGACTTTTAAAAAGTCAGGCTAGGCGCCCCCGCAGCTGACTTTTAGTGGCGTTGTGTTTGGGATGTTTTTGGCCAAAGATCTTGCCATTGAGTTTCTGGCTGATCATTCATACCTAATTGACCCAAAGTTTGTTTTGAAACCATTACTTTTTCTAGAGCAGTTTCTGACAATGCTTTGCCTGCGGCTTCTACCACTGCTTCGGAATCGATACCGTGGAAGTGGTAGATTTCATCAGGACGGCCGCATTTAGAGTGTTTGCGTACGGCACAGGCTTCTTGTTTTGTGCCAACGATAGATCCTAGGTTATCTAGTAATCCTGGTTCACCATCGTGAACAGAAACTATTGGAACCCGGTTACCAGCCACTAGAACTAGATCGCTTGTGTTCAATTCACCTTTAGTGTTGATGTAAAGGTTTGAATTAATGCCTAGTTCATTTTTCAAGTAACTGTAGTTACTTTCGTGAGCTTGTTGTCCGCATAGTAAATCAGATGATGTCACCATGATAACGTTTGCGTAAATACCTTTCGATAATAAAACTTCAGAGGCTTTGATAGCTTCTGTGCCCATTGCACCCATCGCAAAGATGTTAACAACGTTTTCGCCCGGATTGTAACCTGCGTAACCTTTGTAGTTAATTAGGTAGTAGGCGCCTTTTAAAACTTCCTGACGGATAGATTCCATCATGTCAGCTTCTGCGATGGTTTCTACTTGGTCTTCAGCAGTGGCATTTTCAAGCGGGTATTCAGACCGGCACAAATTGCTTTGTGATGTTTTGAAGCGCGCTTGTTTTTTCAAATAGGTCATGAAATCTTTTTGTTCTACACCACGAGTAACACCGCGGATAAGAACGCCGTTACGGCCTTCGTTATCGTTTGTTACGTGACGGCGAACTGATTCACATAAAATCCAATCCAATTCCTGGCAGAAGAATGGCTCCCACGTGATTTGATTTGGGATTTGAAAATCTGATTTCCATCCATGCTGCGCACCTTCAGGAGATAAAGTTACGCCTGATGGAGTACCCACTAGGATGAAGCTACTTTTCCAATATAAATTGTAGAAGTACTGATCGAGTGCCCGTTTGATAAAGAAATCATAAACCGTCATCAAAGGTAATATTGGGATACCTAGCGTGTCGCGCATTCTGCCGAATGAACCTACGCAGCTCATAACGTTACCTTCTGCGATTTCAAAACGTAAATAGCGATCGGTAACTTCTTCGCCAGGAACTAGATCGGGAAGTTTGTTATCTTTTACACCTAGTTCTGTTTCAACATCGGTTACTACCGGAGCACCAAAGATCTTACCGTCCATTGCAGGATTTAAATTTGTACTTGTTCCCACATCCGGAGCCATCGAGATCAATAATTCGCCAGGAACTTTCCATGGTTTTTCAGATGCGGTTAATGGTTTTTCTTTACTGTCTAACGCCGTATTAGAAATACGAGTTAATTTAGCCGTCAACTGGCCAAGCATCCACTGCGTGTGAGGATAGCTAGTCATTTTCGTATTGATTTCTAAAGATACTGGCAATGGACCGTGGGCAGCGATTTGTTTTTCAAACGATGCGTGGTTCTTAGCTTTTAATTCGTGTTGAGCTTTAATTTGTTTTAATAATTCATCACCGCGAGTTTTAAGGTATTTGCCTTCTGCAGAGTTATCCTCAAAGCGAGCAAATAAAGTCGAACCTGTGATGCCTTGTTTTTTCCTAAGTTCTTCAACTTCATCTTCATTTGGAAGAGCACTGTGGTTGCCCGGTGCTGCGGCCATTTTCAATCCCCAACCTTTTAGAGTATGGGCAATGATGATTGTTGGTTTACGAGTGCTTTTCTTTGATGTCAGCATGGCTTCAGCTAATAAATGCATATCGTGGCCGCCGAAATCACGGATAGCTTGGTATAAATCTTCATCTGTAACCGAATCCATAAACTTTTTCATTTGTGGATGTTCTTTAGAGATACCTTTCTTCAAGGCTTTCATGTCTTTTACAAGAAGCAAGGCTTGTAATTCGTAGTCTTCTAATTCTTCTTCGATGAATTTTTTGAATTGCTCGCCGCCCGGTTTAGCAAACATTTCTTTACGTTTTGAACCGTGACGAACTTGGATTACTTCCCAGCCGTTCGCTGCCATTGTTCGCTCGATACGATCGGCATCTGTTCCATCCATGATTTTCATGTTCGAAATGCGATGACCATCTAGAGATTGACGATTGTAATCAACGATCCAAGTTAGGTTACCAATTTCACGTTCCGCAAAATCTGGAACGGCTTCGTACATGCTGCCTTCGCGGAATTCAGAATCGCCAGTCAATGCCCAGAAATGTGCGTCCGGAACTTCGTAGTTATGTTCGCGCGCGTACCTATACGCAAGAGCCAAGTAACCAGCTTGAACCGGTGGAATACCAACAGTGCCCGATGGGAAAAAGTTGTGATTATCTGAATCGTACGTTGAATGGTATGACTGAAATACCGGCTCGCCATTTTGAGAGTACTTGCGTAGTCCCATCATCGCCGTGTTGGCGTCATCAAGGGATAGACGAGAAAGATCTTTGTTTAAAAATAAATCCATCAAGTAATTGTATGAATGATCCGTTGGCGACGCGTGCGGTTTATTCGCGATGTGATCGAATCCTGTTTTTACTACTAAGTGCAAAGCGCCCATGATGTGGAGAGCGCTGGCAGAGGCCGACGCGTGACCACCAATTTTTGGATCACCCTTGGCTTTGTCCGTGCGATGATTCGCTTGGTAGATCATCTGAGTCGCTAAATAGTGAGCTCGGGTCGCAATCGTTTCAATGGTTTTACGGTCAGGTAGTTTCATATATTCGAACCTCGTGATGGTTTAGATAAGTGCTCAAAATGATTAAGCTTTAGATCAGTATGTATATCGGATTATAATTAAAGTAGCTTATCCAAAAGGGCAAGTCAAAACTGAGTGTTTGTTCTGCACCAGTTTGAATTCTATAAGCCGGTATAATCACTTATATAGATCCTCTGTAACAAGTCATCGTTCCAGCCTAATGGTTGGACTTTCAGCCACTCGAATAAGATTAATGCTGAGTCCCGCAGAAACCCCGGGCGAAACTTGAGTGTCGAATTTTAAGACACAGGACAAGTTTTGTACTTTTTCCGACCGTTATAAATACCTAAAGAATACAAGTATTTATGCCTGTCATTACTATTTACTTGGGTATAGAAATTATTTAGGTATCGCCTAAGTTTCTAAAATAAAATCCCAGCGGATTTTTACGGTGCCATCAGGATCTACGATGCCTTTTGGTGGATTTGGAAATGGTGCTGCTGAACGAAATGACTCGATTGCAGCTTCATCTAAATCTTTTACGCCGGAATCGCTGACAAGTTGAACGTTAACAAGAACGCCTTGAGGATTCAAGATGATCAAAAGCTTAGTCGTACGGTCCTGGTCAGCTGAAGCGATCGAGCGACCTTGGCGAAACATTTTAGTTAATTTGTCTCGCACTTTCGGTTCCCAGTGCTGTGACAGTTGTTTGCGGATGCGATTGAAATATGTGTAGTACTTGAATTCTTTAGTGCTAAGGATTGTCTCAACACCAATGCTTTTATCCTTTAAGTAGTCTTGAGTCTGACTTGCAGTTGCTGCACTTGAAGGTGTGGTGCTGGCCATCGTGTTGAAACTTTTCTCTTTAAAACTAGCTGACATGTCAGACATCGGATTGAATTTCTCTAAACGACGAGCTTCTTGTTGTTGTTCTGGTTTAGCTTGTTGCTGCTGAGCCACTGCCTTGTTGTCTGCTGATTTTTTTGTTTTTGTATTTTTGAACTCGCCTTTATCTTTGGCTACAGTTTGCTTTAATACTTTTTGATTATTTTTACTTAAATAATAGTCATCATCCGGAGTTTCACTATTAAGTGCAGAATCATCTTGATCCACGATCTGACGATTTTTTTCCGTTTTTTCATCAGGCTTTTTATTTTTCGCTGACGGATCGATGTAAGAAACTTCGATAGTTTCTTTTTTAGGTTTTACATCTGGAGTGAAATACACAGAAAAGTAAAACGCGATGTGGATGGCTATGGAAACTAGTAAAAAGAGTGAAAAACGATGCATAATTATATATCGGCAGAAAACGTATCCAAATTTAGGTGATTTTTTTTTAAGCAACTCGATCAAAGTTGTGAAAAATGAGCTAGATTGGGAAATCACGTATTTGACTGATTTATTCATCGAGGGCAGAATAAATTGATGAAGTTTGATGCGTGGGTTCTTTCGGATAAAGGACGAAGACGAGATTCTAATCAGGACTCTGTTTTAGTTAATCCAGAAGTGGGCTTATTTATAGTTGCGGACGGTATGGGAGGTCACTCTGGCGGTGAAGTGGCGTCATCATTAGCTGTATCTGCTGCCGAAGAAGTCTTTAAGGATCCAGAAACAAAGAACCGCGCCCCTCGAGAAATGATTGCTCGTGCTTATGAACAAGCATCCAATCAAATATACGACAAAGCTGCTAAAGAAAATCCAGAGCTAGCGGGCATGGGCACGACTATGGTCATGTGTTATATTCGAAAAAACCACATTTATATTGGTAATGTGGGTGATTCGCGATGTTACTTATTTAAAAAACCGCATTTGTGGCAAGTAACAGAAGACCATTCTTTAATTAACGAACAAATTCGTGCGGGTGTTTTGTCAGAACAGCAAGCCTCGCAATTAATCGGCCGTAACGTCATCACTCGTAGCGTGGGTTATGAGCGTGAAGTTGATCCCGACATTTTCGAACGCGAAATTTTTTCAGGTGAAACGTATTTACTATGTTCAGACGGTTTATCAAGTCTGGTCGGCGATCCTAGGATTTCAGAAATTATGGAGCAAAATGCGCCGGTGGATGCCTTAAAAGCATGTGTTGAAGAGGCACTTAAAAATGGTGGCGACGATAACGTCAGCGTTTTGATTCTTCACTTCGAATAGGAAATTTAATTGAATAAGAAAAGTTTCACATTTTTTGTCATTTCAAATACGGATGGCCAAACCAACAAGTTTGTTCTATCTGGAACGCGATTAAAAATGGTGGCGCTCATTGCATCCGTTGTGTTGTTAATTCTTCTAACTGGAATGATCGATTATTTTGGGCTTTTAGTTCAGGCGATTGAGAACCGAAAACTCAAAGCAGAAAATGCTCAACTATTAAAACAATTCCAAATCGTAGAAACCAAAGTTAGCTCGCTAGAAAACAGTCTAGAGCGCGTTAAATCCTTTACGACTAAATTGAAATTGATCACAAATGTTGATGCCGAAGATCGTATTACTAAATTAACTATGGGTAACAAACCATCAAATGCACCGACATACGAAGAAGAGTACGAGCCTATGGATCAGCGGGCTACAAATCAGACTCTGGTTGCAGAAGACAAGTTATTCGCTCCGATAAAAGCTGAAAACGAAAAGCAGGGTGAGTTGACAATGCAGCCATCGGAAAAAGACTACGTATCGTTAGTGGTCAGAATCGATCGCGCCGTAAAAGAGACTCAGTTAAAAGAGCAAAGTGTTATCGAATTATGGGAAGGTTTGTCGGAGAGACAAAGCTTGTTAAACGCGATTCCCAATATCAAGCCAGCGCGTGGCTGGTTAACTAGTAATTTCGGTTATCGTATGAATCCATTCACTGGAAAAAATACGATGCATGCGGGTCTCGATATCGCCGCCTCCCCGGGTTCGCCAGTCTATGCACCGGCGGATGGGATCGTAATTTTCGCATCGTATGATGAGAGCTATGGTAAATTAGTCAGTATCGATCACGGTTATGGCGTAACGACACGTTTTGCACATAACTCACAGATTTACGTGCATGTCGGACAACGCGTGAATAAATGGGATGTAATTTCGGCAGTGGGAAATACAGGTCGATCGACAGGACCACACTTACACTATGAAGTTCGCATCAATAGTATACCCGTGGATCCGATCAATTTCGTATTAGACGAATAGTTAATTTATTCCGCGATCATCAACGACGAGATACATTTTGTATCAACTCCATAGGAGTAGAACGGAGTCGTTGAAGCCCGTGTTAGCGATTTAGTATCTGGATTATAGATCAATTTTTCAATCGAGTAATTTACCACGGTCGTAGCATTTGAAATTGCAGTTGCGACAAACAAAGTGCGGTCGTCTGGGTTATAAACCATCGAAGAAATTCCATATAGCAAGTAACCTGCTGCTGCGTAAGTATTTGAATCGTATATTTTTGTCGCATTTGAAATAGCGTTAGTTGTATCGTCGAAGTCATAAATATAAATAGAATTTAGATTTACACTTAAACTATTACCCGCATAGGCCACCATGATTTGGTTATGTGAAGTGATATATTGGACCGCAACTGGGTAAGCATTTACGTCCGGTGCTGTTTGTGCGCCTAAACAGTCGGCAGCTACGGTGTAACCATTGGCAGAAATGATCCCCCAGCGATTATTAGAGGCCGCTGCATTCGTGAATATAATTTTCCCGCTCGGAGTAACAGCAACGTTGTTAATGTTGGCGTTCGTAGTTCCACAGGTAGCACCTAAAGCGTTTCCAATATAAGGAGCACCCAGGCGAACCCCTTGGCTAGTTAGCTTTTCAATGCCGGACGTTTTAGCAACTAAGTAACCACCATCTGGTGTTTTCGCGATACGTTTAAGCGCGGCACTTAATGCGGTAGCGTTGTTCGAAAATATAGTGCGTGTTGGACTATTAGCCTTAGATAATTTCTCGATTCTGCGTCCTGATGTATTTTCGACCATGATCATGATATTAGTCGCATCTAAATCCACTAAACCAACCGGAGAATCACCCGCGTTTGCCGGCAAGCTATAGTAGTCAGCGATACTCAGTTCCTTTTGTGCATTTGTAAGACTCAATCGATAAGATTGATTTGATGAATTTGCTGCAGTGAATGTAGTATTCGTTCCCGAGTAGCAAGCGCCTGTAGAAACATAGAGATGTTTGGGAACAGCTGCCGCGACCGGCTCGACAACGGGAACTACTTCTTTCTTTTTATCTTCGCATGCTGTCAGAAACAGCAAAGATAACAAAAAAACTTTACCAATACTCATGGGTACCTCAGCTAACCTATCGGTAAACATGTGTTTGATCTTTAAAAAATCTTTACAACTAGCGATTCTGAGACACTGGCGGGACTAGGTCCGCGCCAGTATGAGACAGTTTAATATTGAGACGAAATTAATCGATAGAGTTCAGCGAAGGTAGTGGACATTTCAGTTCAACACGCTTTGCGTTCATTAGTTTTCCGAATTCGTCTAGACTTAAGGCCTTAGGAGCCGATTTGAATTTCATTTTGTTGAAACGTTCTTGGATCAAAGATTTTGTCGCAGAGTTAAATGTTTTTCCACCACGGCAAAACGAAATAATTTGATCGCTCGTATCGTTTACGTAGGGATCGATCATATCACACATAAATTGTGCAGAACCTAAATAGTCTTTAGACGCTTTGTATTTCAAGTACGCTTCTTGAAGTTGCTGACACGCGATTTCGTACTGACGTGAACCTTTAGGTAATGTCTTGATATTGATATTTTGAAGACGGCTCATTGTGTTCAAATTTTGAAGCATCGCTTTGTCTTGGTCGGCCCAAGATTTCTTAGTATCGACTTTGCCCCGAGCTGTTTTAGAAATTTGGAAAGAGCCTTTTTGTAAAAGCTTAACGAAATCGGTGAAACGGCTTAACGAATTACGGTGCATTTCCATATTGTTATCAAGCCATGCGTAAACAGGGGACTTAGAAGTTTGGACGCCAAAAATAGTGTTTGAACGGAACAAGCTGGCTTTCAGCTCTTGAGAACGTTGGTCTAATTCACTACGGATGTAAACAGCATCTGGACGAGCCATTTCGCGTAATACTTTAATCACTCGGTTCATAGAACCTTTTTCTGATTTAAGTTTTACGTACTGAGCGTTCCAAACTTTGTACTCATCACTTTGAGTTAAAGCGGTTTCGATCTCTTTAACTTCTTTGTTCACGATATTGTCAGAATAAACGATGATTTCGTACATACGTTTCATCCACGTTTTCGTCTCTTCAGCACACAGTGGAGTTGCTTTGGCCGCTTCAACGATATCATCGCCTAAAGCTTTACCAACAAGAATACCAAGACGGTTTCTTGATTTAGTGAATGCTAAGTACAACTCGTCAGATTCAGTTTGAATTTGTGGATCAACTGTACCCGTGCCAGTAATTGAAGTTGAACTGTTAGTCGTTGTATTCATCTTGCTAGCCTCAACAGCGGTTTCTAGAATACGTAGTACGCTGGCAGGGAATGTCTCAGCATCTTTACTTTTCTTAACTAAAGATGAGCCAACTAAACAAATACGTTCTTTATCATCGCCAGCGCCTTTGATTTTGGCGTTGTAGAAGTTCATGTTGTATTTATCATCAACGACTTTAGCTTCTAAATCTGTGATGATTTTTTCAGTTTGGTATTTGTACTGCATTAATGGAAGTAAGCTTGAAGACGGATTTGTATATCGAGCGCGGTACGCTTCGATATTTTTGAATAAGGTGTCTTTGATATCACTTAAGCGACCTTCTTCACCTAACTGCAAGAAATCAATTTTCTGTCTTACTTTAACAAATTGGCATGTGTTCTGTAGGATAGCTTTTCTAACTTCCGCATTGTTTAAGTCCAAGGAGTTTGCGCGCGCATACTGATCAAAACCTTTAATCGCCGTCGTTGCGTAAACACCGCCCATAAGAGCAACTTTAGCCGCAATACCAATGGCTGGATTAGCCGCTGCTAATACTAGACCGATGGGTGCTAAGTTATTCAAGATGTCGTTAACGGCTAAAAGCGCGCGGCCTAAAGATGATTTTGAAGGACCGCAGTTTTTATTTAGAAGTTTATTGTTTGATAAGTTATTAGCGATGTTCGTTACACCAGATACCGCATCTGTAATAACGCGCTCAACGTCGCGAGTACTTGCCGCTGCAGCCAAATTTGGATCTGCTTGGATTTGTTGAAGCTGAGTCACTAAGTTTCTGATTTTTTCGCTATCAGAATAAAAGTCAGTGTACTGAGGTTGTTGTTGCTGACACTCAGGATTTACACGCATTGATGATGTTAATGAATCGAGTGCGCGGAAAATTGAATCGTAAGGATTTGATTCAAATAATGGGCAATAGAATTCATTCGGCACTTGAGCCACTTGAATTGTGTTTGTACCACTTCCGTTTGTTGGAAAAATGGGATTGAAAGAAGACCCGCCGCCACCGATTGAAATCGTGCCTGGTAAGCTTGGAATAGATGGGATACCTGGAATATTGGGTAAGCCCGGAATATTAGGATTATTTGGATCACCTGGTAATTGTGGATCGCCTGGTAGAGACGGTAGAGGATTGCTTGGATCTGTTGGGTTTGTCACAACGATCGGAAACAAATTATCATCTGGTCCCCCTGTTGTTGGTTGTTTCTGTGCTTGCACAGAACTAACAAACAACAAATTTACCATCATGATTGAAACAAATTTTGATATATTAACTCTCAAACTCCACCTCACCGTTATGTCCCTAAGATCATGAGTAGCCTGTCTTTTACCATTTTTGCGTAGGGAAGGCTCATGCTAATTCATCAAAAGAAAAAAATACAAAAACTGACATGGCATTTTTCGGTCCTGTCTTTTTTTCATCGTCTCACGTTGAGAATTTTGTTTTTAAGTCGTCGCAAGCCGTCTGGTGGCAATGAGTTTTGGCCGGGTATTTGTATATATATAATTGTAAGACGCTTTGTCTGTTCTTGAGACAGTTCAAAGTGAAAGGTTTAAATTGAAAATAGCGATGGTATTTTTATTAGCAATATCAGTAAGTTATGGGCAGCTACGCACGCCACAGGGAGCGTTTGACTCTTTAGAACGCCTGTCACCTTTGAATGATAAAAATTACTTTCAGGTTATCGACAAACACGTGAAACACTTAGGTAAAATTAACAATAAGAATTACATCGATAGTAAAAAGTTGAAAAGCGTTAAGCTATTTAAGTTCAAAAGTACGCTTTCATATTACGCTTACGGCCGCAGATTTTATGTTCCCGCGCGAGTGAACGTAAACGACTCGTTTACTGATGGTTTAAATAGATCAGTTCCTGCCTATATCCCACCATCTCAAAGCGAAGCCGAAGTAATGAAGTTTTTCGGTGATAAAATGATTCAAAACTGGTTAACGTCATCGGCGGTGAAAAATTCATCGTTTGGTAAAGCAGCCACATCGGTCGAGCAAGCCATGAAGGTCGAAGCGTCGATTGCGGGCACACCGACAACATCGGGTGAAAAAACAATCGATCATAAATTTTCGTTTCAGTATATGGCTCTGCAGTCTCAGGCAAAAGTGGATTACCACGGCTGGACACAAGCGCATTTCGTGCATGATTCTCGCGTCGGTGTAACTGCCGTCGAAGTTTCAGAGAAAGTTTTTAAAAATAAAGACCTTGTTTTTAATCATACTAAAAATCCCGCGGAAAACCGCAGCTCAGTCGCTTTACGCTGGAGCTGGTAATCCATCCAAACTAATTTGAAGTTCCAATGTCCGTGCGAAAGTGAATGCCTGACCATTTCACGTTTCCGGCCAAGCTGTACGCATTTTTAATTGCGTCCGCTTTGCTTGTGGCCACACCGACAGCGCCTAGTACGCGCCCACCGTATGTGATCCATTGATTGTTTTCCCTCTTAACTCCTGAGGCAATCAAATGCTGAGACGTCGTTTCAGTTACTAAATCGTAGCCTTCAATTGGTAAGCCTTTCTTGGGGCTGTCGGGATAACCAGGGCTAGCAAGTACCACGCAACTGGCAAAATTTCGATTCAACTTTAGTTCGGCTAGGTTGCCTTTGGATAGTCCTAGTAAAAACTCACCTAAATTAGATTCAATCAAAGGTAATATACTTTGTGTTTCAGGATCGCCCATACGGACGTTGTATTCTAGTACAGAAGGATCATTGCCATTCACCATGATTCCTAGAAAAATCACACCACGATAGACCGAGTTGTCTTTGCTGATTTCTGCCATTGTTGGCTCGATCACTTTTTTGCGAATATTATTATCAAGTTCATTTGAAATTTCTAAAGGCGCCCACGTCCCCATACCGCCGGTGTTAGGTCCCTTTTGGTTATTGTAGAGTCGCTTGTGATCTTGAGCGATCGGTAGTGACACGTAGTCTTTGCCATTTGTGAAAAACAAATAGCTGAGTTCCCAGCCCGGCGTAAACTGTTCTAGCGCGAACATACGGAGCTGTGAATTGCTGAATGTGCTTTTTGACTTGGTCCACAGATTCCACAAGAACATATTTTGCGGTGGGGATTTTCGCCTTGATCATAAATTCTTTGGCAAAAACTTTACTGCCTTCAAGCTGTGCCCAATGTTGGCTAGGGCCGACTACATTAAAACCCAGATTTCTTAAATGATCAGAGACGCCGTTAACCAAAGGATCTTCAGGGCCGATAAAGATAAAATCATAGCGATTATCTGCGCACAGTTTTTCAATAAACGCAGTGTCGTTGAGTGATTTATCTGTGAAACATAAGGCTTCTTTTTTCATTCCGTCGTTGCCGGGGAACACATGAATTTCAGAATCAGCTGTTGTGCGCTTAAGTGCTTTAACAAACGCGTGTTCCCTGCCGCCTTGCCCTAATATCAGAATTTTCATGACGTCTCCTTTACTCGTAGGAAAATACAAACTAGTCTTTTTTGTATGGAAAAAATAGTATTTATATCAGGCAAAAGAACTCCGTTTGGAGCCTTCGGTGGCTCTCTAAAAGATGTGTCCGCAACCGACTTAACTGTCGCGGCAACAAAAGCAACTTTACTACAAGCTGGATTATCTGCGGATAAAGTCGATCATCTTGTTTTGGGTAATGTGGTTCAGTCTGGCGCTGATGCAGCTTATATTCCTCGTCATATCGCTTTAAAGTCAGGAGTACCGATTCCGGTGCCGTCCTATTCAGTGAATCGCTTGTGCGGCAGTGGGTTTCAATCTTGGGCAGAGGCTGCAAAAATGATCCTGACTGGCGAAGCCACGACAGTTTTGGCTGGCGGCGTAGAGCAAATGTCCCAAATTCCGTATGTGGCTAGAAATGTTCGTTTCGGCGGCGTACGTATGGGAAATTTTGAATTAGAAGACTACATGACGTCGGCATTGACAGATGCCTATTCGAAAACCCCAATGGCTATCACGGCAGAAAACTTAGGCGAAAAATATAGCATCACTCGTGAACAATCGGATCGTTACAGTATTCAATCGCAACAACGGTATGATCAAGCTTTTAAGAAAGGTTACTTGGCAGAAGAAATCGCTGCGGTGACTGTTGAAACTAAAAAAGGCGCGATCGTTGTAGAAAAAGATGAACATCCAAAACCAGAATCAACCTACGAGAAAATTTCTACGCTGAAAGCCCTGTTCAAAAAAGACGGCTTAGTTACGGCGGCGTCCGCTTCAGGAATTGTTGATGGTGCGGCGATGAGCTTGCTAATGAGTGAATCGAAAGCCAAAGAATTAAATTTAAAACCGATGGCGCGTATTCTGTCTTGGGCGAGTGTTGGTTGCGAGCCAACGATCATGGGTATTGGACCGGTGATGGCGTCGAAACAAGCGTTAGCTAAAGCCGGCTTAACGTTAAACCAAATGGACCTGATTGAAGTGAATGAAGCCTTCTCGGCTCAGTACTTGGCTGTGGAAAAAGAATTAGGATTACCAACAGAAAAAACAAACGTAAATGGCGGCGCAATCGCGGTTGGTCATCCTTTGGGTGCCAGTGGAACGCGAATCATGAATCATTTGGTTTATGAATTACATCGTCGTAAAGCTCGATATGCTTTGGGCAGCGCTTGTATTGGTGGCGGTCAAGGTATCGCCGTTGTTATTGAGAGAATCTAATTATTTCAAAAGAGCCCAAGGCTCTTTTTTCCACAAATAGGGAGGGGTCTTTTGAGTGGTTATTTGAATGTCTATGACCTTATCGAAGGTCGCTCCCAAAACACTCAGAAGATTATCTCTTTTTACGAAGACTACACGTTAGTTAATCAAAAGAGCTTTGCCGAGATCACTCAAGATGTCGTTGTGATGGCAAAGAAGCTGTCTTCACAATTGGTTAAGAACGAAATTTTTTTTGTTTCTCTTCCAAATTCCTATGAATTTTTAATCGTATTTTTGGCCTCTTTGAAAGCGGGAGTTATTCCAGCTCCGATTGTCAGCGCGGACTCGATGATGAAGTCTGACTATTACGATTATTTGGATCAATTAAAAGCCTACACTCAAATTCAAAAAATATTACCTTTAGATAATCATCGAGCGGAACTCGTTCGCTCGGGTTTTGAAGTCATTTCCATCGGCGAAGTTGCTAGTGGATCTAATCCCGAGCAGTTTCTGAATAATCCGCAAAAACCAAAAATGCTTCCGTCGCATCTGCACGAACAAATTGCATTTATCCAATTCTCTTCTGGTTCAACGTCAGATCCAAAAGGGGTCATGATTTCGCATAAGGCATTGATTGAAAACATTACGATGCTTCGTTTAGCGGTAGAAGTATCGGAAACTTCCGTTCTGGTATCCTGGATACCTTTCTTTCACGATATGGGTTTAGTCGGAAGTTTACTGACGGCGATTTTGACTCCGTATGAAACCCATATTCTTAGACCCATTGATTTTATAAAATCCCCTTTGAAGTTTTTAGAACTGACCACAAAAGTAAAAGCCACAATTTGGGTGGGGCCAGATTCGATGTACCGAATTCTAGCTAAGAATATGTTTCAGGCAAAACTGAATATTGATCTGTCTTCTTTGCAAGCGTGTTTATGCGGGTCTGAGCCCGTATTGCTAGATACTTTTAATCAATTCAAAGCCGTCGCTACGGCATATGGTTGGAATCCTCAGTCGTTTATTGCCGGTTATGGCCAGGCAGAAAATGTGGTTGGGATTTGTTTTGCGCCGATGCGAACTCACATAAAGACGCATGAAAAAAATAAACGTCAAATTGTGAGCTGCGGAAAGCCATCTCGTGAAATCAAGGTACAGATTTTAGATGAAAATCAAAAGCTGGTGAAAGATGGGATTGAGGGTCTGATATGGATTCAATCGCCAAGTTTATGTTCTGGCTACTTAGATAGAGACGATTTGTTCAAGGCTAACTGTTTAGGTTCATGGTTTTTCACTGGTGATATCGGTTTTATTAAGGATGAAGAGCTCTACGTTTCCGGCCGACACAAAGATTTAATTATCGTCGAATCAAAAAAATACTTCTCTGTGGATCTAGAACAGCGAGTATGGAATTTGATCGGTCATGATCGCCATGTGAAAAAAGTGGCTGTGGTAGGCAGAGGCACTATTGGCGGAGATGAATCCGTCACGGTCTGTGTCGAATGGTTGGACTTTCTGCCACTACTGAGTTTTCGACAGCGAGACGATTTTAGGAATAAGATTATTCACAATTTGAAAAATCAATTTAAAATAAGTAAGAACGACGTCATTTATACGGGTGTGCGGTCCTTGCCACGAACAACGAGTGGCAAATTGAAACGCTACTTAATTAAAAATCGTGTCACTTCAAAGCAGATTAAGAACAGCCTGTGGGATATTTTCTGGCGTTCTTGGGTTCTTGGGATGATGAAATAAAATGGATTCACAATCAGCTATTAAAACTAAAGTAGAAAATATATTTAAAGATCAATTTGGCGGCGAAGCTATTGACTGGCAAAGGTCATGGTCTGACTATAATTTTTCATCGATTCAGCTGGTTTACTTTTTAAAAGACCTAGAGAGTGATTTTGGTTCAATTCCCATCGAAGAATTTTATGATCTTACAAACGGTAGTGATTTGGTCGACTATTTATCCAAGAGAAGTTTAAAATAAAAGCCGCGTGCGGCTGCATTCGGCTTTTATAGAGAACTATTTTACGACAGTTACCTTGATTGTTTTGCTCATTTTAGGCCCATACGAGCGATGAGCACCGTCAGCGAATTGCAAAGTGATAGTGTGTTCACCTGGAGGTAGAGTAACTTCGGCTTCCGTTTGGCCTTTTCCATAATGAAGATGTTGAGCATCATTTGGAATCGCTTGTCCCTCAGGAAATGCAGCCATGTTGATTAGGATATGGTGATGTCCAGTTTTTTTATCTTCTGCATCTTCACCAGCAGGGCGAATTTTCAGTCCGTTAACATTCATTTTAACTTTGAATGGACTTTTAACTTTCTCACCATCTTTAGGTGATACGAAATCTACGGTGTTCGCTACAGTAGGGCAATAAACAAATTTCTCATTTTCATTCCTTTGAAGTTGTTTGATTTAAGTTAACCTCTATAATTTGGCTTTGTAAAGAGGCTTGAACGCGATATTGATCCACCTTAAGGGAGTTTTTCGTTTTGGAGCTCTTCCGATTAAAGGTGTTAAAATTCTTTTATTTCCAATTTTTTTCTTTTTATGAGTATGAATGATAATTTTTTTGATCGAAACATCCATCAACAACGCAAATTCAGAAAAAAATATAAATTGTTTCATAAAAACAATGGTCGGTGCCTGGCACTTTATTTCTTATTGATAAAGGCTTCCGCTTTTTCATATTGATTGGGATCGATGTAGATGCGATCAATTACGCGGGTGCCTTCGTATTTTTTGAATATTTCGGTCGAGTTATTGATTGGGGATGGTTCGAACCATTTGTCATAAGAATCGACTACGAAAATATCCATCGCTTTATCTGTTGGGGAACCGGAGTGATATTTTGAAAGGCGAGCGTGCGAGGATGCATGAATAGTCGAAAATCCTTCTTTTTCCAAATCCAATTTTAATTTCTCGAAGCGTTCATTTTCACCAATTGAATGTAGCTCGATTAAAACCTTGAACGGTTTACGTTGTGAAATTCTTTGCGCCCAAGGGTTAGAAGATAAACTTAAATGTTCATATAGCTTGTAGTCGTTGTACTTAGTATATTGCTGAATATCGGCTGGCAGAACGAAGTCACACTCTGGTGACATCAGGTAGCGATTTAGCATTTCTTCGTAAATGATACTTTTGTGATGGAAGTATACCATCAAATGCATGTGGTGACGGGAAATCAAGAAATCATCGAATGAATACAGAGCGCGGCGATTAAGCGCCAGAAATAGTTTATTGTCGCGAACAAGGAATGTTAAATTTTGAATTAACCATTCGATATCTACTTTGCCGTAGTTAGTGCCGCAAAAATAACTATCTCGTTCAAGATAGTCCATTCGATCAGCGTCCAGCTCAGAACTAACTATCTGACTTAGAATCGGTCTAAAGTTGATTACACCATCAATAAAGAAATCATCTTTTTCAGGAAGCGATTTATCGATCAGTAGTGCCACGTGGTACGGAGTGAACTCAAAATTTTCTTTAATTACGTCAGTGATGTTTGAATCTAAAAGAAATTTTAAAGTGTAATCTTCGTGATTCGCTTGTCTATCTGTTAGGCCATCATAAACAGATAGTTTTAACTGCGAAAGCTGCGGCATCACTTGTTCAGTCGTGTGGCTTAGTGGCCCGTGGCCGAGATCGTGTAACATCGCCGCCAATCTGCATAGCTGACGAAATTGGTGTTTCTTAGAAGGCTTCTTGAAGGGATAAACTTTAAATATGGAATCAAATACCATTCCCGCAACATGGCTCACACCAAGGGAATGCAGGTATCTGTTATGAGTCGCACCAGGGAAACTAAACTCAGAAAAACCCAATTGTTTAATAGCGCGCAAACGTTGAAATTCTAAAGTATCTAAAATTTTTACTTCGAAATCAGAGAAGTACATTGAACCATGAAGAGGATCGCGAATTTCCATGAAGAATAGATACTTCTAAGCCATTCCTTTATCAATATTCGATCCGTAAGGACGAAATCTTTTCAGTCGTGGAATCCTCCAAATCGAATTAAACGTATTTGTAGAACTAATTTACAGGTTCTAAGTCTAGTTTATCTCATTATGACTCAAGTTATTTCAGAGTGTCCCGATATGAGATGTAAGCAATAATCACCCGCTGGAATCATAAAGATTCCACATCACTCAAGGATTGAGGGATGTATATAACTCATGGAGGAGGAATTTATGGGGTTACGTATTAATACAAATACGTCTTCGTTAAACGCTCAAAGGGTGCTTTGGGGAACGAAGTTGGGTCTAGACAAGAGCATGGAAAAACTTGCTTCTGGATACCGCATCAACAGAGCCGGAGACGACGCCGCAGGGCTTGCGATCTCTGAGAATCTCAAAGCACAGGTTAGAGGTCTTAAGCAAGCTACGCGAAATGCCCAAGACGGTATTTCACTAGTGCAAGTCGCGGAGGGCGCGATGAATGAAGTATCTTCGATACTAATTCGCTTAAGAGAGCTAGCAGTACAATCAGCTTCAGATACGATCGGCCCAGTCGAACGTCAGTTCCTAAATGTGGAATATGATCAGATGGTGTCAGAGATCGATCGCGTCGCGGAAGGTACTGAGTTCAACGGCACACAGCTTTTAGCCGGTGTCGGATCTATCTTGGACTTCCAAGTAGGAACTCGAAATAATCCAGAAATTGACCGAATCTCATTCGATGCTTCAAAAGCCGACGCCAATTCAGCTGCCTTAGGTATTAATTTATCTAGTGTTGCCGATAAAGCCTCAGCACAAAATGCACTTTCATCGATCGATACAGCGATTGTATCCGTATCAGCGATGCGAGCCGACTTCGGTGCGATTCAAAATCGATTACAGTCAACGATCAGCAATCTTCAAGTTAACGTAGAAAATATGTCTGCAGCTAATTCTCGAATCAGAGACGTAGACGTTGCCGAAGAGACTTCTGAAATGACACGAAATAATATTTTATTACAAGCGGGTACTTCTGTTTTAGCGCAAGCTAATTCACAGTCCAATGTTGCACTAGGGCTCTTGAACAAATCATTCGGTGGCTAAGATTAACTCTTAGCTCTGTTCTGATCCAGGTTGTTCGATCTTGATTCTTTCAAGATCACCCTTCAAGAATTTAGTCGCTTCACGATCTGATGCTTGCTTTTTGGTTCTGTTTCCTGCGCGTGGAGTGCATTTGCACTCCACATTTATCCAGGATTTTGGCATTAGTTTTATTAAATTTAGAACCCTGAAATACAGACTGTCTAGGTCTTTCACAGAGTATTTCGAAATATAGATAATAGCACCTATTGCTATTTCTAATGCTAAGACCTATTTACCTTCGACGTTCTTTCATCGTCGCCATTTTTTTGAAAAATCTATAAATTAATTGCATCAAACAAAAATAGTTCCTTGATCTATATTCCCAGAAGATTATAGTCCGTGGTTATTAATCCAGGGGGTTCAATGAAACGTTTTTCTCTGTTTTTCATTCTAACTTTAGTCGTTGAGATTGCATTTTCACAGCAAGTGGCTTTGGGTCATATCACTCAGTTCAATGTGGCTAGCGATGTGTTACCAAAAATCAAACAGCAGGCTAAACCGGATGATGTATGGAGTGATGTTTCTTTAGATGTGAACTGGTTATTGGGTGGAATCAATTCCAAATCGTGTGCGGGATCTCAAAAAACCTACATCGGTTGCGTGATGGCTGTTCAAGCCTTCGCCTCAGTCCTTAAGAAAAACCTAGAAGTTATTCCAGTTGCGTTGTTGAACGGTAAACAACCTTTTTATCAAGCGGGTCGTTTAGCTTTAGTCGAGATGCCTTTGCCTACGATTAAAACTCCGAAAGAAGCATTTGGGTATTTTGAAGAGGTGCGTAAGCAATTAAGTACTCGATTTTTCGCAGCGTCAGCGGCTTTTATCAAAACTCCAAATACAGATTTTGAGCTGATGTTAACTGAACTAAATAAACGCGCGGGTGTGGATGTTAAGCCAGCGGTATTTGTGGCTGCTGCGACTAAATATTTTGAATCAGCTCTAGATCCTCATACATCAATGAGGCCCACTAAAGAAATGGAACTGGCGAGCAGGGAAAATGGAGAATCATTTGTCGGCATCGGTATCGAGTTTGTAAAATTAGAACAAGGTCTAATGGTTAAACGTGTTCTGAAAGGTTCGGGCGCAGGTTTAGCCGGCGTTCAAGCCGGTGATATCGTGACGGCTGCGGATGGCAAGGCATTCAAGGGATTGTCTGATGATGACATGGTCGCAGTGATGCGTGGAGTGGAAAACACAACGGTTAAATTAACTGTCGAGCGTAATCTAAAAGTAATGGATATCAGTATTGTTAGAAAGAAAATCGTTAATCCGGTGGTCAGCTCAGAGAGCATGAACTTCAACGGAAAATCGATAGTGTATATTCGTTTAACTAATTTCATGTACTCAAACATCTGCGATGAATTTGCGCGTGTGATTTCAGCTTGGGATAAGCAAAATATCTCGGGTTACGTTTTAGATCTAAGAAGTAATCCGGGTGGAAACGTTTTGATTGCATCGTGTGTGGGCGGAATGTTTTTAGGTAACAACAAAGTGATCTCATACTTTGAAAAGAAATCTATGTTTGGGATCCAGTATGATTCATTGCCAACAAAAGCCAGTGTAACGACGGATAAACCATTGAGCGTGTTAGTGAACGCATACTCAGCTAGTGCTTCTGAGTTAGTTTCTGGCGCCATTCGCGATTACAACCGCGGATATATCGTCGGCCAAACAAGCTTTGGTAAAGGATCTTATCAAGGTTGCTCTCCTCTGCAGAATCAAGGTGAACTGACTGTATGTTCGACTCAAGGTTTGTTCTTTGCTCCATCGGGAAACTCAAATCAAACAGTGGGTATTGAACCTCATATTTCAGTGTACATGAATAAAGAGGTGCAAGAGTCAGAAACTTACGCAATGAGAGAAGTACAAATGTATCTTTTTCCTTTGCCTACTAAGAAGATGCCCAATGCGCCAGCGGGACCTTGGAATCAATTAAAGGCTCCTAAGCAATGCTTGCGGAATTTGAAACTTGAATCAGTATATGATCAAGCGGCTTCAAGCATTCCGTATTACAAAGACTACCAATTGTTAAATGGCTTAGCAGCCGTTAACTGCTGGGGCGCTCGGTAGTCAATTTGATGCCTATGCCTTCGATTTCTAGCGCGGAAAAAATGACTGAGGAAATGGCGGCAGTAAAATTGAGATTGTTTTTAGGTCTTCAACCAGGGGTTAGATATGTTTACAAAGGAACTCTGAATCATCCCGCGTATGTGGTAAAAATTAGAGATAATTCCACAGATATTGATAAAGGCCCGATGACTTCAGTAGAAGCTACA
>NCGL01000012.1 GCA_002256935.1 Bdellovibrio sp. 28-41-41 | reverse complement strand
TATTGACTCAGTCAGCATCCGCTGCCGGTGGTCTTTTAAGCGGTTGGAAAAAGGAATCTGAAATCACAGTTCCAAACACGCATCCATGCTCACGCGAACTTCAACTAGAGTTAAACCAAATTAAAATCATGGAAGCGACTCAAGATGTAATCAATAATGATTCATCGTTACGTGTTCTTGGTAGTACCGCTGCGGCGGCAATGGAAGGACAAGATGCGGTTTCTGCGGCTGTTTCTGGCGATTATGTTGGCGCGGGAATTTCGTTAATTTCGTCTTTAATCTATGCCAATAAAGCGGTTAAAGAAGGAAAAAAAGATATCAAAACCCACTTCTCTCTTGCTGAAGGAATCCAAGAAAGAAAAGCTAATTTAAAATATGTTTTGGATAACCCAAACACGTGTAATGATTCCGTTCGAAAAGCTTATTTAACTAATTACATATTAGACACTAAAAATAAAAACGATCGATTTTTAGAAGTACTAAATGCAGCGATCGATAAAACAGAAGGTAGCATAACTCCTATCCAAAATGCGGTAGCATTAGGTGCCGGTGTGGCTTTGGCAGCGGGTACTATGATCGCTTTTAAATCAAAAGCTCATCCTCTAGTACTTGGCGTACTAGGTGCGGGTTCATTTTTAGGTTTAGGTACTGGTATCATTGGTTATGGTAAAGACTATCTTCATAACATCCCAACCCTAAACAACTTAAAAGCTCAAAAGAGCCAGCTTGAAACAATCAGCAATCAGCTTCAAGGTCAGCTACAATCATTGCAAGCTGCCAATTAGGTCATGTTTTTAAAGCTCATTCTTTTCTGCAGTCTTATCGTGTCGGTGTCCCTTGCTCAAAGCAGCGGGTGGACACCCGCATTTGAAAAAACAGTCTTAGATTTGAAACCCAATGACAAGAGAATGTTTGATCAGACGCTTGTGTCCTGCGTCGCCTATCAAAAAAGATCTCTTAAAAAATTTGAATTTACTCCTCATGAAGCCAACGTATTTTTAGGAACGGCCGGTGATGCTAATTATGCGGCTGAAGCCGTTCTATCAAATGGCTGGGAAGAAGGCACTCGCGTATTCCGTCAAACCGGCGGAACGGGGATGTATCTTCACGAGCTGCTGAATTCCTATGGTTTTATGCTCGCTATGAAGAAGTGTTTTGATAGTGATTCTTCGAAAGAAAATCAATATGTGGCCGAATTGATTTTAATCGATGCCGCTGTGAAGGGCGTTTACATCGCTGCTTCGTACGTCACGATCAAATATTTACTTGCCCGTCGGTGGGGTGTGGGTCTGATTATGTCCGCCATCATTTTGCCAATGCAGGGAGATGCGCAAAAGCCTAAAGAACTAGGATTTATTGAAAAATTAGAAGCAGAAAAAGCTTACATCGAAGAGCAAGTTCGTCGTTACACTAACACATCACAATCAGTGATGCCTTAGCTATCTACCTTTGTTATTCGTCTCGGGAACCCAACCCTTACGTTGAGTTAACAAGCGCTTCACCCAGTAAGAGAAGGTATCTTCTTGTGTTGGTGCGCGGCCAGTGATTAATAGCCCTTGCTCACTCATCACTGAAATCAACCGTTTCACGGTTTGTCTCTCTTCCTCGCTAGTCAATAAACTAACCCCGTAACCGAAACGACCATTAGAATTTTTTGAATAAACAATCTCGCCTTTTAAAGCGTAGTTTTGTTCTTTGTATTTAAAATCGATGTCGATGCGACCCATCGTGTTCATCTTAAGATCTGTTTCAATCAGCAATCCACCTTCAGATAAGTTTTTGATCTCGCCGCGACCTTTCTGATCGACCCATGTGAACTCCGTTTCAAAATCAGCTTTAAAACGTGGTTTTGTTTCCCACCAGCGTAGACGGGGATCGAAATAAACCTGACGAACTTGTGGCAGAATAAAATAGCCAACAACTAAAAGATTAATTAAGTAGAATGCGATCAAGTAAATGCCAAGTTCAATCGTTGGTTGTGACTGCCAAGACAAATAGCTGTAGGAGAATGGGAAAACCATCACTAGTAAGTAAAGGTAGTAACTCCATTTTTTGCAGATATAAATTAAGATGCCACCCAGAATAGGGATGCAAAGAAATATAAATGTCCTAACTAATTCATCAGGATGAAATAGAGCTTTGATGTATGTTTCAATCGTGACCTTGGCAAGAATCGAATTCGCAACGATGTTACCCAGCGGTGCAAAAAAATGAAGTAGCGCTAAAACAATCAACGGCCATGGTTTACGTTTCATACAGTCCCCTATATAAAAAAATCGTTTATTGAATTAAATTATATACTTAATAAAGGACTGATTTAAGGTTTTAGTTTACAAACTCGATCTAAGTTAGATTAGATTCCTAAATAAGAACGACGAACTTCATCGTTATTTAGCAATTCCTTACCGCGACCTTCCAGTGTGATTAGTCCTGTCTCTAAAACATAAGCACGATGTGATATCGTCAAAGATTGCTTCGCATTCTGTTCAACTAGCAAGATAGTCATGCCTTCAGAATTTAATTGTTTCACAATTTCAAAAATTTGGCTGACGATAATGGGAGCTAGACCTAATGAAGGTTCATCTAGCAATAATAATTCGGGTTTGCACATTAAAGCGCGGCTGATCGACAGCATCTGTTGTTCACCCCCAGATAATGTACCGGCCATTTGCCACAAACGTTCTTTAATGCGAGGGAATAATTCTAGGCAACGATTGTAGTCTTTTTTGATTTGCTCTTTATCGTTACGGCTATATGCGCCTAATTCTAAGTTTTCTTGCACGCTCATTTGAGGGAAAATACCGCGACCTTCTGGTGATTGGGCAATACCCAAAGTTACACGCAGGTGAGACGGGACTTTAGAGATCTCTTTACCTTTGAACTCAATTTGGCCTTCAGATTCAACAATGCCGGATAAGGCTCTTAATGTCGTTGTTTTACCAGCGCCGTTAGATCCGATTAGGGAAACAATTTCGCCTTTTTGAATGTTAAAAGAAATTCCTTTTAAACCTTTAATCGCACCGTAGTTAACTTTTAAATTAGATACTTTTAGCATTAGTGTGACTCGTCCGCATCGACGCCCAAATAAGCTTCGATTACTTTTTTAGAAGTTTTAATTTTCTCTGGAGCGCCATCTTCAATCTTAACACCATGATCAAGAACGAAAATTTGCTCACAGATACCCATAACTAATTTCATATCATGCTCAATCAACAATACCGTTAAATTAAACTCTTTACGGATCTTCGCAATTAACTCCATCAAAGAGTGTGTTTCTGAATGATTCATACCCGCAGCCGGCTCATCCAAAAGAATCATCTTAGGTTCTGTCATCAAGGCACGAACGATTTCAAGTTTACGTTGCTCACCATAAGGAAGATTGGCAGAACGCTCGTTAAATTTATTAGATAATCCAAAAATATTTAGTATATCTTTGGCGCGGTTAACTAGTTTTGTTTCTTCTACTTGGAACGCTTCTGTTAAAAACAAAGCATCGGTCCATGTGTATTTCACGTGCTGATGATTAGCGATCAAAACGTTTTCTAAAACTGTTAGGTCTTTGAATAATCGGATATTTTGAAATGTACGAGTCAAACCATGGCTAGAGATTTCAAACGGTTTTAAGCCGCTGATCTTTTTAGATTCAAAGGCAACTTCGCCCGACGTCGGTGTGTATACACCCGTCAGCATATTGAACACGGTTGTTTTACCCGCACCATTTGGTCCGATTAAACCAGCCAGTTGTCCTTTTTGTACTTGAAACGAAAGACTTTCAACCGCTTTTAAACCACCAAACTGCATGGTGATATTGCGAACATCAAGTAGAGGAGCCGACATTCTTTCTCCAGTTTAAATTGATTTCTTTATCTCCGAAAAGACCTTTAGGTCTTAGGATCATAATTAAAATTAAAGCTAACGAATAAATGATCATACGTAAATCAACTCCGCCTGTGTAATCTTTTAAAGATCTCAAGATTTCAGGTAGAACAGTGATGATCAGTGCGGATGTTAAAACTCCCGACATACTACCCATTCCACCAAGTACGACCATGATAACGGCATCGATACTCATTAGAAATGTGAAACTCGCAGGGCTTACATAGTTAGTGAAGTGGGCATACAGAGCACCCGCAATTCCGGCAAAGAAGCTAGACACGACAAACGCTTGAATTTTAGCTTTCGTAGTATTGATCCCCATGGCTTCCGCTGCAATTTCATCTTCACGAACGCTTAAGAAGCAGCGACCATGACTGGATTTTAATAAGCGCCAGATAACAAAGAAACAAACAACTGACCAGAAAATCGCAAACAGAAGTGATGTAATATAGTTAGAAACAACAAATCCACCTAAATCAACTTCCGGCATTGATGGAATTGACGAGATACCTAAAGCACCACCCAAGTACGGAGCGTTGTTCAAACTAACACGAATAATTTCACCAAAACCCAGAGTCACGATGGCCAGGTAGTCGCCTTTTAATCGCAGTGACGGAAGGCCAACTATATATCCAAAAGCCCCAGCCAGAAGGCCGCTGCCTAAACTGATTAAAATAAAATAAGGAAGGCCCGCTAAACCGTCAGGTACCGGGAACTTCGTTGTCATCACAGCAGTGAAGTAGGCACCGACAGCGACGAATCCCGCGTGGCCTAACGAGAATTGTCCTGTGTAGCCATTAACTAAGTTCAAGCTCATACCCATAATAGAATTCACAAATAAGAACAATACGATCAATTGAATGTATGAATTCGTCAGCAAGCCAAGAGCCGAAGCTACGATTAAAACTACCAACGCTGCAATCAGAGGGTTTTTTAATGCTCTCATTATACTTTCTCGATTCTGTTCTTACCGAACATACCGGCAGGTTTAACTAATAAAATAAAAATCAAAATTAAAAAGGCAAGGGCATCACGATATTGTGATGATCCGTAAACCACCACTAGAATTTCAGAAATTCCTAGAATCAGTCCACCCGTAACCGCACCGGCGATACTTCCGATACCACCGAGTACAGCCGCAACGAAGGCTTTCAAGCCAATCATGGTTCCCATCATAGGCTCGATTTTTTGATACTTAATACCAACTAGAATCGCGCCGATACCTGCCAGTGATGATCCGATAATAAATGTGTAAGCGATAACTCGAGAAACGTTAATTCCAAGGATAGAAGCCACAGAAGCATTGTGACTGACGGCTCTCATCGCTTTACCTAGCTTCGTGTGATAAACTAAGAAATGTAAAACACCCATAGACACCAAGCTGACAACTAAAATCGTAACATCAAAAGATTTAATCGGAGCGCCCGCAATTGTAAACAAAGTCTGCTCTTCAATTAACGTTGGGAATACTTTTGGATCGGCGCCGAAAACAAGCTGTGCGAAATATTGTAGAAATAAACTCACACCGATCGCCGTGATTAAGACATTTAATTTAGGTGCTTTGCGCAGAGGTCGGTAGGCAAACTTTTCGATCGCAAGTCCTAGCAGACTGCAAAGAACCATCGTCACCACAAGAACTATGGCTAAAGAACCAAAACCGGGTGACGAGGATAAATTTAAATATTTAGCGGTGTAGTACGCAAAGAATGCGCCCATCATATAAACTTCTGAATGGGCGAAATTAATCATTTGCAGGATACCGTAAACCATTGTGTACCCTAATGCGATTAGGGCGTAGATACTTCCGAGACTTAGGCCATTAATCAAATGCTGCAGCAATTCTTCCATAAGACAATAATGTCTTAGGGACTAATTGTTGTCACATACTTTCTTTTTTCTCCATCGACTTGAACAACAACTGCACTCTTAACAGCGTTGCGTTCTGCGTTCATCGAAATTTTTCCTGTTACACCAGCAAAGTCTTTTGTCTTGGCAATTTCGTCGCGAATTAAATTAGGTTTTACTTCGGCAGCACGTTCGATGGCTTCTGCAACAATTTTAGCGGCGTCGTAACCTAAGGCAGCTAGACCATCTGGCACTTCGTCATTGTAACGAGCTTTGAATTTTTTGATAAACTCAACAACCACAGGATCTGTTGACTCAGTCGTGTAATGATTTGAAAAATATTGACCATTAATCGCATCGCCACCTATCTCGTGCAATTTTGGAGAATCCCAGCCATCGCCACCCAATAGTATTGCTTTTAGATCAATTTTTTTCGCTTGTTTGGCAATATTTCCGGCATCGCTATAGTAACCAGGAATAAAAATAACTTCCGGTTTTTTAGCTTTAATTTCTGCCAGCTGAGCATTGAAATCGATATCTTTTGGTTGGTATTGAATGTCTTTAACAATCTCGCCGCCCATTTTTTTAAACTCAGCTACGAACACGTTTGCTAGACCTTCGCTGTAAGCGTCTCCATTTTTTCTGAAGATAGCGGCTTTTTTAGCTTTCAAATTTTCGATCGCAAACTTTGCCATTACTAAACCTTGGAATGGGTCAATGAAACAAACGCGAAAAATATTATCACCTTTTTGAGTCACTTCGGGATTCGTAGAACTTGGCGATACCATCGGAATGCCATGTTTCTGAGCAATTGGAGCTGCGATCAATGAGCGCGACGAAGCCACTTCGCCAATCAAGGCTACGATTTTTTCTTGAGTGATCAAACGATTCACAACTTTGGCTGTCTCTTCGTTTTTACCCTGGTTGTCTTCCGTAACTAATTTAATTTTTTTACCTTTGATGCCGCCTTTAGCGTTGATTTCATCAAAAGCCATTTTGATACCTTTGTTGGTAGAGATTCCAAACGTAGCATCGTCACCAGTTAGCGAGCCATATTCTCCGATTAGGATAACGTCTTCTTTCTTTGTGCAAGATGAGAAGATAAAAGTCGCAGCCATAATCAAATTAATGATCATAAATTTTTTCACAAGATCCTCCAATTAGTAGTCCACATGTTTCCTGATTTCTAAAAGGGGGGCAATTCAAAATTTGATAAATCTTTCGATAACTTAATGCGTAAATGGGGACTATTTAATGACCGATTTTTTAATCGTTTCCAGAACCTGGTTGGTTTCTTCGTATGGGTCAAAAACATAACTTAAATTTTGGTTTGGATCGGTCATGGAGATTTGCGAAATCGCCTGAAATCCAGTAGGGCAAACGCCAAGGCAGCTGCTGGTCATTACGCGAACTTTGCCTTTAAGGCCCATATTGTTAAGTTCGGCTTTGTACTGAGTTTTTATTGATTCCGCTATGTCCGTAGTGGGTATTGAGTCTGCGGCTCGCGCTGTGATCGATTTTTGACATTTCGTACAGATGAAAATTCCATACTCACTAAAGAATACTTTGTCTGTTTTCAAAATAGCTCTCCTTGAATGAGTCAGTGTTAAACGAACTCGTTTTTATTTTGCCCAAATCGGTTCTGGGGATTTCGTCCACTCGAATATACCAATTGATACGTTCGAATGGCAAGACGAGGTCATTGAACCGTTTTATTACATTTTTCTGTTTGGCTTCATCTTGGCTTTTTGCGAAAACGGCAAAGAGTTCGTGTTCATCACGTTCGTTGGGTACAAAATGCAGGATTGGCGCGTGATTTCCCAAACTCATTTCTGCTGAAACGTCGTTCAATCGTTGATTTAGAAGCTGGGTATTTACTAACTCACCTTTGATTTTGATGATTCCTTGATCGCGTCCCAGGATTTGAAATTGATTTCCAGCGAGCTCGGCACGATCTTCAGTCGACCAGAAGCCATCGCGTAGTTGAACCGGTTGGAATTGCCAGTGAACATCGGACGTTCGAGTCTCTCCGGGCGTACCAATCGCTTGGACGTATCCGTCAAACAAAGAATCCGTCTTGATAGACAAGCGGTCATTTGAATCGAGTTTTATCTCAATATTTGGTAATGGATCATAATACTTGTCTGATTTCGAACTTGTGCTGATGAATGCGCCGGTCTCGGTCATACCAAATGTTTTTAGAAGTGGCCAACGAAGGTCTACCATTTGTTCCCAATATTGATGGGGTAGAGCGCTGCCTCCAACCAAAACGGTCTTTAAGTGTTTTGGTGCCGGAGCGTTTATCGAAATAAGATCAAAAATTTGAGTGGGAACAAGCGAGCAAAAATTAATATTCAGTTGATTTAAGCTTTTGACAAAAATCTGAGGATCCCATTTCGTCCAATAATACGTTTTGTTTCTATTCAAATAAGCACGTGCCAGGATCGACAGGCCAGCTGCATGATGCAGAGGAAGCGATACGAGCCACGAATCTTGTGGTGTAGAATTCAACTTCGCATTTGCTTTTTCCGCCGCATTTAAAAAGTTTCGCTTTTTTAAAACAACAATTTTTAATTGATGAGATGTCGTTCCTGAAGTTGGGATTAGTAAAGATGGCTCTGTAATTATTGGTGTGTCTAGCAAAAACCGTTGGATCTGCTGCCCTATTTCCAGTTTGCGTTCATTATTTAATTGCTCGTTCAAAAATAAAAATGACGTCTCTGATCCAAAAATAAAGTTAGGTAATGCGCTGATGTCGACAGCTTGGTGATTCGCGTTTTGTGTCCACGTAGAGGGTTGGAAGAGCTCAATCTTTGGTTCAGCAGTCATCGCAATTCCTTTTCGGCATCGCTCAGAATCAACTCTAAGGATTTTGTATCGGTGTAGTTAAGTTTAAGCCAAGTCAGTTTATCCAAAGTGTCCATCAGCTTTTGAAGTTTTCCTTTTTGAAATGTCCATAGAGCGCCGTTAAAGCCAAGTAGGCTGGCGTATTCGTAGTTGCTAAATAATGTGTGCGTATGAAAACCAGGAGTCATTAAATGATAGGGGAATTGCTTTTTAAGCTCGCAATAATAAAAATAAATTTTCCACGCTCCGACGGCATTATCCATCATATTGGTCAGAACTAGTTTCTTTTTCTGAATTGTCAGCTGGATTAATTCCGGCAGTGAAAAACCGCGCAGTGGCTTAACGATGCGATACTGAAAATGTTTGGGTTTGTTCGCGCCGGATTCTTTTTGATATTCGGTTTCGCGTCCTGTGAATTCGGCGTAATTATCTAGGGCCAGGGGAACTATTTTTTCCAGTTCAGACCAATGGTAGTGGCCATATTCGGTCGGGTCTTCCACGTACTCAAGATTGGGGATTTTCTTTAACATATCGAGTGCTTCTTTAGATTCCTTAAAATTTAAAGAGCTATTTAAATCGATTCGAACCAAATAGGATTTCAAATTTAGGCCCATCAATGCCTTGTGCTCAGTTTTAAAATCGCGGCCCATTTTAAACTTCAGTACGTCAAATTTTCCATCCTGAAATATTTCCATTTCGTGGCCCAACATCTTATCGTAGCGCGAAACTAACGCATTTGATTTTACAGGAGTTAAATCCGTTTCATTTAAATGAAACGGGTATTTGAAATCACCATCGGCGGCTTTCATAAGAAAATCTTTTAGCTCGGGAAGTGCGGGATCACCTAGCTCGGGCCAGTGAATGAAGTCGGAAAAACTTCTGAAATTTTTAATTAGAGTTTCAACCGGCGAAGGCTCTACGGAATTGGGATCACTTGGACCACGTGACGTTTTTTTTTCTTCGACAAGATCTTTGATAAAGAACCCCAAGCGAGGATCGTTGATGCTCCTTGAATTAAGTGAATCCACGGGTTGGAGCAGGTATTTGTGGATCCACATTATAGAATCAATCCTATGCTCAGTAAAACACCGAACACCAAATGCAGTCCTGCGGACTGACCAAGGAACTGATTATACTGTGCACTTGGTGCCGTCTTCTGAACATTCTTCATGATCTTAATGGCTAGTGGTAAAGCGATGAACGGCAGTACAGCAGCCACCCAGCGACCTTGTGTCGCCCAGTAGATTTGCAAAACGAACGGAGCTAAACACATAAAATAAATTTCTTTCTTAGCGCCGTCGATTCCCAAACGAACCGCGAGTGTGCGTTTGTTCACTTTCGCATCGCCTTCGATATCGCGAAGATTATTAATCGCGATTAATACGGTGGCGTGGAGACCAATTTGCAAACCCAGTAGGAATGAATCCATCGTCCACATTTTTGTGTGCAAATAGAATAATCCCATCACGGCGGCTAAACCGAAAAATAAAATGACGAATAAATCGCCCAAACCACGATACGCTAACGGGTAGGGACCTGCGGTGTAAGCATAACCCATCATCACAGAAAGAATTCCAATGATCACGATGGGCTGTCCGCCTTCGTTAACTAATGGAACTCCTAGCAATATCGCGCAGATAAAAAACAGCGTCGCAAGTCCTAGAACCTGCATACTTGTTAGAACACCAGCTTGTGTGATCCGCTCGGGACCAATGCGTTCTTTCGTGTCTGCGCCTTTTTTGAAATCCATAGCATCATTAACTAAGTTAGTTCCGATTTGAATTAGGAAAGACGCGAGTAGGGCGTACGCAAAAATCCACCACTGAAATTTCATTTGTGTGGTTGCTGCCAATGCCGTCGCAGCCACGCAAGGCACTAGCGAAGCCGTTAGTGTCTTGGGGCGAAACGCCAACACGACGCTTTGAAATTTATTTTTAATAACAGGAGAGGACGTTGTTGCTGTTGTCATTACGGTAAGCGCGGGAATTTCGAAAAGTCAGGTTTCTGTTTCTTTACGTAAGCGTCGCGACCTTCTTGAGCTTCTTCGCTCATGTAGTAAAGAAGAGTCGCGTTACCTGCTAGATCTAAAAGACCCATTTGACCATCGCAGTCTGCGTTCAAGCACGCTTTCAAGCAGCGTAAGGCCATTGGCGAGTGATCCAGCATTTCACGGCACCATTTTACAGTTTCCATCTCTAAATCTTCTAATTGAACTACGTGATTTACTAAGCCCATGTCTAATGCTTGTTCAGCGTTGTATTGACGGCATAGGTACCAGATCTCGCGCGCTTTCTTTTGGCCAACGATACGAGCCAGGTAGCTTGAACCAAGTCCACCATCAAATGATCCTACTTTTGGACCTGTTTGACCGAAGCGAGCATTATCAGCTGCGATCGTTAAGTCACACACGATGTGAAGAACGTGACCGCCGCCGATAGCGTATCCCGCAACCATGGCTACTACTGGTTTTGGTAACTGGCGAATTTGTTTTTGTACGTCTAAAATATTTAAGCGAGGAATGCCATCTGATCCAACATAACCAGCATCACCGCGCACGCGTTGATCGCCACCAGAACAGAATGCCATGGGGCCTTCCCCGCAAAGGATGACAACACCAATCGATGGATCTTCACGAACGATGTGGAAAGCTTCCTGAAGTTCTAAAACAGTTTGTGGTCGGAAAGCATTACGGCTTTCAGGGCGATTGATTGTGATTTTACCAATACCATCAGCTGTTTTTTCTAAACGGATGTCGTTGTATTTTTTGATAGTTAGCCAATCAGCGCCGGGTTTGATTTTGCGGCTTTCGTTCTTCATATATTCTTCGCGGTTGAATTCGGTAGTATTTGTAGTCATATGAGACCCCTTTTCTGCTGTTTTTTAAGAGGTCCTGAACCTACTCCGACTTGTCAGGGATTGCAATTATTCTTAAAATTAGTAACTATAGATTTATGCAAAAAAACGCTCATGAAATCCTGGTTTTTGCGACCGGGGGAACAATTGAAAAGACATATAACGAATTTGATGGCTCTCTAGAGAATCGCGGTACCAGCATTAAGAACCGCATTGTCTCGAAACTGCGCTTGCCGACTACTTTTATCGAAGTTAGGCCACTGATGAGCAAGGACTCGCTCTATATGACGGACGATGATCGCAAAATCATCTACCAGAACATTAGCGAAAACGCGGACGGGCAAAAACCAATTGTCGTCCTTCACGGAACGGACACGATGACAGTAACAGCGGAGTTCTGCCAAAAACAAATCCAGGCACCCAAAGTCCCCATAGTTTTCACCGGCGCCATGATCCCCATGGGATTCGAAGACTCCGACGCCACCCAAAACGTAACCGAAGCCCTCTACGCCACAAGATTCCTAACCCCGGGCTTCTACATCTCATTCCACAACCAAATCTTCGAAGTCCCCAACGTTCAAAAAAACAAAGAAAAAAGCACCTTCGAAACAAAAGGTGCCAGGTCCTAAAAAGTCCAAAACCAGAATCCAGCTCCCAAGTTGGTTCTTAAAGTGCCAGGTCCTAAAATTACCAAATCAAATAAAAAAGGCTCCGATTGGAGCCTTTTCGTTTTTAACTTAAATTTTTTTAAGTGCGGGTATTTTTAGGACCTGGCACCTTAGAGATGGCACCTTATAGAGATTTGTCGGCTTCTTTTTTGATCTTAACGATGACATCGGATTCTTGGATTTGATCTTTGATTGTCATTGTTGGATTTTGAACTACACGTTGTTGTAGTTTTGTGAAGATGGGCTCTCTGATTGCTAGTGAGTTGTCTTGAAGGACGCATTGGCGGCAGATTTTTTTATCAAGATTGATAATGATTGGAGCCTTCATGTTAGCTGACATTTGTGTTGGATCATCTGGGATAGTGATGATGCACAAGTATTTTGTTTTTTCTGTCGGCTGAAGACGTAAGTTTTCTGTGTCTGTTTTTGTCAGATTCACTTTGTATGTATGAGCGAATAATTCAGGCTCTAATACGGGAAATGCAATTTCTGGAGTTTCGCAGCTTTGAAGCCAAATGAAGATTTCGTCGGCAGGATCATCTACCAAAACGAACTTACGTAAATCCGAAAATCCCAGCAACCCCTCTGGAAAATTCAAAATGTCGTCGGCTTCAAACATCACCGGACCAAATCTTGAAGTTTGAATTACCATGTTAAACCCCCCACTCGAGTTCACCTAGTGCCATGAACACCTCACGACTTAAACTAAATCAACTTACTCCAATTTTAACCTTTTACGCGGCAAATACCTAAAAATTAGATACATAAGCCTAGCGAAACGGTTAGCCCACACCTAAAATCTGGACTTAAATAGGGGTAAACTCAAGAGAATTGACGAAATGTTCTGCGTCGCTCCAAGAGCGTTATTGAGGGAAAACAGCTAATAGGCTGTAGAGGCAGGCCTCGCGGTTGGCGAAGCCGAATATTATTTTGAAGTGGGCTTAAGTAAACTAGCTACTGATTTCGATTTATCAGATGAAACTTGAGACGATTCTTTGTTTTGATCCTGAATCGCTAAATAAACTTCTTCACGATGAATTTTTGTGTCTTTAGGAGCTTCAATGCCTAAACGGACTTGCTTACCTTTGATTTGAACGACGCGAATCTTGATGTGATCATCGATCGCAATGCTTTCACCCAACTTCCGTGTGAGAACGAGCATATATACTCCTTATAAATGCTAACTAACCTTATATGTGGTCGTATCGGCTGTGTTAACGAGAACTGTAGGTATTATTTCTCCGTCCCAAAGTCAAGGGGGGCACTCACGCTTTTGGTCTGACTCTTCGTTCTCGTCGGTCGGACTCCCTGCGACTTGGCGCTGCCAAGCCTCAGTCGCCTCCCTCCTGCGGCCTCGATTCAGACCAAAATCGTGAGTGCCGTTTTGGTTTGCGGAAGGGTGGTTCTTTTTTGGGACTTATTCTGTCAATGTCTTAACTTGCTTAAAACATGCACTGCGTGCGGTTTTTACGCGCATTAAGAATACTTGTTTAGAAACTTTGGGCTCTTTTTATAATTTATTTTTGTAATACTGTTTTGCTAGAATTTCTGTCGCTAGGAAGGTCATCGCTAGGAAAAATAATAAATAGAGTCCCTCTGTGGCTGGGTAAAAAATATAAACTGTGGAGATTAACACTAGTGCTGTTGCTGTGAGTTTGCTGACTAAAGCTTGAGTTTTTAGTTCGATGAGCTGGTAGCGTTCGTCTTTGATTTCGTTTCTGGTGAGTAGCTCGATGATTAAGTAAATTGCGGTGCAGGTTATGATTGTGATTTGCATCCAGTTTAGGGTGATCATGGTTTTGATTCCTCTTCTAATGAAAAAATATCTTCTACTTTTACGTTTAGGGCGCTGGCTAGTTTGAGTGCTAATTCGACTGAGGGGACGAACTTTGAGGTTTCGATTGAAATAATGGTCTGACGAGAGCAGCCGATTAGGTCCGCCAACTGTTGTTGAGTGAGATCGCCTTGCATCGCGCGATAGCCCCTAACCTTGTTTTTTAACTCAGCTTTTTTCAATTCCGCCCCGCTCAGATCCAATATAAGTAAAATATACTTTACTTTATGTAAAGTATAGCGTACATTAAGTACAGTATGCAGTACTCATATATAAACACTTTTAAGCAAGGAGCAACATGAAATTTTTTAAATTTAATCCAAAAGAAATCAAAAAACTGTCGATGTACATATTTGTCGCGTTCACCATTCGCTGGGGTGTGGCCGAAGCCTATCGGATACCTTCCGAGAGCATGAACCCGACTCTAAAACCGGGGGACCAAATTTTCGTCAATAAAGCCCAATACGGCGTGCGTATCCCGTTCACTAAGACATGGCTATTTAAAACCGGAGACGTAAACCACGGCGACGTCGTTGTGTTTAGATACCCCAAAGATGAGTCGACCTATTATGTGAAGCGAGTGATCGGTCTTCCCGGCGAGCAAATTTATGTGGATGAAAAAGGAACTGTGTTTCGCGATGGTGTTGCACAGACCGAAGACTACACTGCCAAAAAAATCGGGAACGCGCCTGAAGGTTCAAGCTTAGTTCCCTATGGTCCTGTGACGGTCCCGCCAGATCAGTTGTTCGTGCTTGGTGATAACCGCGACAACTCGGCCGATAGCCGTATCTGGGGATTTCTGCCAAAAAACCACTTGATGGGCAAAGTCGCCTTCAAGTGGTTTAGTTGGGTCGATTAAAAACTACCGACTAACAATTATGGATTAATTTGTTTTAGTTTTTCTTGGCATTGGTACGAGAACGTAAATGTCTCTAACACTTTGCCACGGATGCTCTTAAGAACATTGTCAGCGCAGAACAACTTGCCCTTAAGGTTCTTAAGAGTGTCGTTACACTGATATGGAAATGTAAAGCTGTGGACTGTTTCGCCGTATATGTTTTTCAAGACATTGCCAGCACAGAAAACGCGACCAGAAATTTTCTGTAGAGATTCGTCACACTGATAAGCAAATGTGAATTGGTGAACGGTATCACCATTTGTATTTTTCAATAAATTGCTAGCGCAAAATAGTTTTGGCTGGCGAGGTGAAAAATCATCTTCTTCATCCCAAACTTGTGCGAATGAAAAACTAGCTAATAAAACGATCGATAAAATTAATTTCATGAATTCTCCATAGGCAGAAATGCCTTACAGGAGGGGCTCTAGTAAGAACAAGGGAGAAAGTAAATTGAAAAAACTCATAGACTGAAAGAAGTATTCGGTGGGGCAGCGGTTGCAGCCTAAACCTTGGAAAAATTTCTGTAAAAAAATGTGAAGAAAATCTATTTCAAGAAATCCAGCAAGCTTGGCTGAATCATTTTTCCTGAGGTATCCAGTGTTGCTTTTAACGCCGCATCGGCTTTATTGATATCGGAAACCAGTTTGAAAACATCGGCGTCTTCGAGTTGAGAGGCTACGATTTTATTATCCACTACAGCTTTTTGTAAAGAATCCATAGAGCCATTGATGGCCATGATTCGTGAGCCGAC
The DNA here is from genome assembly GCA_002256935.1 of Bdellovibrio sp. 28-41-41. GTDB lineage: Bacteria > Bdellovibrionota > Bdellovibrionia > Bdellovibrionales > Bdellovibrionaceae > UBA2316. The sequence continues at coordinate 36,817 of NCGL01000012.1, read as the reverse complement.
TTCGGATCGACCAAGAACGACCTGAGATACCGACTGATCGATTAGATCCATTGAGCTTTGGATGCCTTCTTTGTCGTTCGTTTTTAGTGAAATCTCTAGGCCCTTGATGACCTGGAAAATATTTACGCCGCTGTCGCCGTTGGTGGGATCTTTTTCACCAATTTGGTTAGATGAGCCCGCGGCTGCGGGGCCACGAAGCAAAATTTTGCTTTCTTGATCTTGTTCGAAAATTTCTTTCGATTCCATTTCGCGTTGTTTGATCGTTTCTAAATCATCAATCGATTGTGGTGTGATTTGTCCTGGACGAACCAAGCCGTCGACTTCAAATCCTTTACCCATAAATACTTTACTTCCTGGCAAGTTGACGGCCAAGAATTGATCTTTTTGTGTTTGAATTTTCAAATCACCATCATCTCCGGCGTATTCACCCGAGATATTAAATGGCATCGTCTGAGTTTTAAAACCCGAGAAAATATATCTCTCACCCATTTTACGATTTCCAATCTGAACAGCCTGATTGTAAATCTGCTCGATCTCTTTTGCCGTCATGGCGCGGGATTGAGGATTGGCCGAAGCATCATTGGATTGACTGATCGCTAGCTCTTTAGCGCGAACCAGGAGCTCTGTTAGCTCACTTAAAGATTGATCCGAGAATTCTAGGAACGACTTGGCTTGATTAATATTTTTTACGAACTGAGTATTTGTTTTCTCTTCCGTACGACTGGCTAGAACACGAGTGGTCGCTAGGGGATCATCTGACGGTTTATTGATTCGCCGTTGAGTCGCCGCTTGATTTTGCAAATCAGCCATATCAGTACGATTTTTACTGATGTTCTTTTGAACTTGGTTGTATTGCATTTTATCTGCGATTCTCACGTTAATAATCCTTTAATTACATTCGTTTTAAGTTAAGCACCGTATCGAACATTTCATCCGCTGTTCTGATTAGGCGGGCAGAGGCATCATACGCTTTCTGCATTTCGATCATTTTCGTTGCTTCTTCATCTAAACTAACGCCGCTGATACTTTCGCGGATGTTAACGAGTTGATCTAAAATATTTTTTTGCGATTCAAATGTTTTTACAGCTCGTTGAGAAATCGTACCGATCTGACCGACCTGAGAAATGTAGTAGTCGTCCATCGTCGAGTTACCTTCATCCATAACTTTTTGGTATTGAAGGGAGCCGATAATATTTGAAATCGTATTGTCCCCGGGACTATCAGGACGGGCCGCAACAGCCACTTTACCGGCATCTAATTGCACCGCTTCACTGAGCTGCAAGGTCTCTGAAGCCCCTTTTATATCGGTGGGTAAATCGAAGAATGTATTATTTGTTTTCCCATAGCGATCATAGCCCGCAATGTGAGCGGTATTAACTTCGTCTGCTAATTTGTAAGCCAGGTTGTCGACTGTATCCAAATGTTTTTCGATGATATCATCGCGCACTTCTAAAGCGCCGCCGATTTTACCACCACGAATTTGGCCCGTAATATTGAAAAGACTGCCTTTTTCAGATGAGCGGTAGAATAATTCAACACGATCGCGTTCATCCGTATGCGCGGCTTTTAGTTCATTGGCTGATGTTCCAGAAACCAGAATAGCGGTATTGCCGGCAGTGACGGATAACATACCGTTATTGCCTTCACCCCAAGTGATGTCAATTTTTTCACCTAGTTTTTTAACTAATAGATCACGACGATCGCGTTCGTCATTGGCCGGAACGTTTTGAATTTCAACTAACTGAATTTTTTCATTCAATGAGGCAATTTCTTTTGTAATCTGATTTATTTCTTCAGTCGTTGTTTTGATTTGACCATCTAAATCCGTTTGTACGTCTTTAAGCTGCTTGTTCATATTTTTGAAAGTGCCCACTAGGGTATTCGCTGATTCACGAACCATAGTACGCGACGCTAAACTTTCCGGAGTATTTGAAAGCTCACGGAATGAGTTAAAAAATTCATTCAATTGATGATTTAAACCTTTAGTTCCTTGCTCATTATAGACTTGCTCAACACGGCCCAAAGCATCTGCTTTAGTTTCCGCTTGGCCTAAATTCATTTGCTCGCGTTGGATTTGTTTTTCTAACCATGGATTGTTTACTCGGGAAACCTGACTGGCTCTAGCGCCCATACCAATACGTAAATTGCCAGACCCAATCGGCTCGTTCGTAACTAGATCAACGCGCTGACGAGAGTAACCTTCTGTGCTTTTATTGGCGATATTGTGCGATACAGTCTGTAAGGCTGTTTGGGCGTTCGATAGAGATCTTTTTCCCACGTCCATCATGGACGAAATCTTAGACATCCTGTCCCTTTCTTCGAGAGTCGCGCTTCGAAAAACGCCAAACTCTTCGTTCTCCGCGGTCGGTCTCCCTGCGACTTGGCTTTGCCAAGCCTCAGTCGCCTCCCTTGTGCGGCCTCGATTTTGGCCTTTTTCGAAACGCTCAATCTAGTGAGTCGCTTTTTTAGGGCCGGGCTGGTTCATTCTGAACTTCGCCGTTGAAGCCTACGCTTCTTTTGATACAAAGTTGCCAGAGCTTTCTGGGCCCGCTTTGTATGTTCCTTTTTTCTCGTACGTTTTTTTGCCTGATAGCGTTTCTTTAATATTGTTCATTGTACCGTTTAACGTGTTAATTGCTTTTTGAGCTAGTGCTTCGTTATCTTTGTTAATTTCGACAATACGTTTGATTATCATTTCTAACGTTGAGTGGAAGTTATGTAGCTTATCACCTTTTGGGCCGTGTAGTCGTTGAGCGATTTCTAGCAGGCGAGGGTTCTCGTTATCGGCACCGATTTTCAAACACAGTTCTTTAGCGTGCTTATAGCGTAAAGTGTCTGCTAGTTTTACCTTCTGTAAAACCGCGTCTTTTTGTGTATTCACTTCAAGAATGCGTTCCGTATCGGCATCGATAAGATATTGCTTTTCTTTTCTGGCAAGATCTAAAAGCTGGCGATATAAGCCAACCAAGTCGTCCAAGTTCAGAATTAATTTTTCGAAGGATCTGTCAACTGTCGCATCCATGCGATGTTCCCTTTACTGCTGGTTAGTTTTTAAATGAAGTTCAATTCGTCGTCGACCATCTTGTCGGCAACAGCCTTTGCGTCTACTTTATATTTACCGTCTTCAATCAATTTACGAAATTTTTCAACTTTCGCTTGATCTACATCGGGAGCCGCTAGTGCAAGCTCTTTAATTTTTTTGGCTTCCTGTGCGCGAGATGAAACAGCTACTTTCGAAGCACTGGCACCTTCAGTAGGTGCGAAAAGAGAAACAGCGTCAGCTTTTACATCGCCGCCTTGTTTGTCTGTTTTTTCCGCTTTTTTGTTATCAGTAATGTTTAAATTCTGACCGACTTTATTGTGCGTAATTTTCATATTTTACTCCCAGGAATCCGTCCCAATATAAGTCAGTGTATCATAGTGAAACGCAAAACTAAAGAATCCCGTTCGTGTAAATTAGACCAGTCTAGTCGCGGTTTTAATAGCTTTAGAGGCCGGACTGGCTCTTTATATAGGCTATGGAGGAAACATTAGCCTTGAGGTCGGCAGCTTTTACCCAGACGTGCGACCTACGACATTGTCGGCGGTGATTTGGCGATCAATCAAATTCATTAAATCTGGTTTTTGCTTTATTCGTGTTTTTAAAACATCGTCATAGTATTCAGAGTCGGAATCAAAATACCGTCCGATATCTGATTTCACTAACGATATTGGCATTTGATCTTTAAATGGCTTACAAACTTCTTTGGCAATTTCAACTACCGCTAAATTGACATTCAATTTTAGGGCATTTTCGAGCGCATCTTCAGAGATGCGAGAAACAATCGATTGTTTTTGCTGAAGTTCATAGATGTAATCACGATAGGCTTTCCATCCTTCAGAAGAAGTTAAGCGTTTATCAAACAGTGATTTCAGCTTTTCTGCGATATGGAGTTGCGGCATAGTTAATTGCAGCACGAGTATCACCACCTTCAGTGAAGATATAACGTCGTCGAAAAAATAAACAGTTGCCCTTTTGGGGTTACGGAAGCTGATCGAAAGCTTGCTTAGAGATCACCATAACTTGGCCATCGACAAGTTTGATTTCAACCCATCGAGGATCGGCCGCAATCGTCTTTTTCACAATTTTACCGCTGGTAATAGTTGCGCGATCTTCAATTATGAGCGAAGCCCAATCAAGCGATGGCGAGAATATAGCGCTCTTGTTTTCGTAAATGCTTTTTGGCACTTCGATTTCGATCTCGTTGATCGTAGATAGGTTGCCCATGTTTTCGTCAAAATTAAAATTGAAACTAGAATTTTGAATTTTAACTTTTACATAGTAACGGTTCATTGGAGCCGCACTTGCGATTTGGGATTTAGTCAGTGGTTGGGCTAGTACCTCAAATCGGTCATGTCCTAAAACTTTTTGTTGTACTACCTTGCTACTGAAATCGTGTTGTAATGCCGTCAACGCCGATAAGAAAGCATCTTCTTTTAGTAAAGCTTTTGTGCCATTTGATAACTGAATAGAAAATTGTTTGTATTGTCGTTTGCCAACTACTTTAACAACTTGTGACGACCATTCGTCATTGAAAATGAATCCCCACTCGTTAAAATTTTTGCTTAGAATTTTGCCTACTCGCGTGGTTTCAAAAGTGTCTTGGCCAACCAAAATATTAAAATTTCTAGCATCCGCCATGTTTTGAAGATGCTTATCTAAATCCAAAGTAATTTCAGATTTTTTAGATTGGATATTCAGAATGTAGCGATTTTGTTGCTCTAGTTTTACAATGCTTAAGCTTTCAGACGCGGAATAAGAACGGAAATCCTGTACAGCTGTCTTTGCTGAAATAATTTTAGAAGCACATAACGAAATCAGAGCTTCTGCTTGCGAAGGATTGAGTAAGCCGAGGTTAGAAAGTGTTTGAACAGACGGTGATGTTCTAACTGCTGTCAGTTGCGTTTTATAGGCTTTATGATTTTTTAAGTATGCTTTTTTCAGCCAAGATTTACCGGGATCTGGATTCGAGTAGCTAACTAGTCGACTTAACTTTTGGTGAATCTCACCACAAGTTTGAGATAAAACGATAACTTTAGCGATTTCGTGTGAGGGACCGACTGACGCGAATCCAGCAAGTGAATAAGACACGATAAAAAGTGATTTTAGATTTTTCATATTGTCCGATTTTGCAAGCAGAATGCCGATTCAGCTCGCGCTATTTCAAGTATGGAATAGGCTAGCTGTAAATGGCATTACAAGTCTGAAGTATTTTCACGAAGCATAAGCTGCGACACATAAAATCCAACCCCCAGCCAAATGAATGAAAAGGCGATGATTTTTTGCAAACTAAAATCTTCATTGTAAACAAACACTGCCGTCAGCAGTTGCAGCGTCGGGGACAAGTATTGGAAAAAACCGATCGAGGAAAATGGTAATTTTTGAGCGGCGTAGGAGAAGAAAACGAGTGGTAGCGCTGTGGCTACGCCGCCGATAAGGAACAGAGCCCAGTCATGGGTCGTGTAAAAAGCCAGAGTCGAATGTGAACTAAAGAAAATAAAATACGCTGACGGAATCGAGAAAAATAAACTTTCAATAAAAGAAGAGGCAATGGCAGGCATTAAAACCGATTTTTTTACAAAGCCATATATGAAGAATGAAATAGCTAAACTCAATGCCAACCATGGCACAGTGGGTGCTTCATGATGAAGAATCGACTGGCCAAACATTAATAAAATGACTCCTAAGGCACACAGTCCCAATGCCCAGCGGGTACGGAGACTTAAAATCTCTTTATAAAAAACAGAACCCATGACGACCGAAATCAGCGGCGAGATATAATAAGCCAAACTGGCTTGTAATATCTGACCAGAGTTAACGGCGTAAATATAAAGAAACCAATTTCCGGTAATCATTACCGAGCTAAGAAAGAGTTTGCCCCAGATTCTTGGCTCTTTTTTTAAAACGTTAAAGCTGTCCATCAATTTATTTTTTGAAAAAATGCTAATTGCGATCATCGTCAATCCATAAAAAAAGAATGACCATAGAACGCGATGAAAAATAATTTCAATAGGGGCTATGTGATGTAGCTGTTTCCAATAGATCGGCAGCAGTCCCCACATTAAGTAACCCAGAATTAAAAATATAAGAGCCAAGTTACCTACTTGTCTTAACAGTCACAAATCGTTTTAGGATACCATCGACAATCGTGGAATTTCCAGCAACAAGTGAACGGCTGTAGGGCGTGTGAACTTCATTTTTGTAGGTGCGAACAACGCCGCCGGCTTCCTCAACCAGAATTTGCCCGGCAGCAACATCCCAAGGGCTCAGGTTTTTTTCCCAAAAGCCATCAAAAACACCGCGAGCTACTTGGCATAAATCATAGGCGGCCGCACCGGCACGGCGAACACCTCGACAGTCACCAACGATAGAACCAAAATAATGTAGCTGTTCTTCAAGCTCGCGTTTATCGTCAGGAAAAAATCCCGTTGCGAGTAAACTTTTGCTGAAGTCTGTATTTTTATTTACGTGAATTGGCTTTCCATTAACAAATGCACCCTGACCGCGAACTGCTGTGTAGGTTTCATGTAACATAGGTACGTCGATGACTCCGACTTGAACTTGGTTCTGCCATTCGAAGGCAAGGCTAATACAGAATATTGGGAACTGATGAACGTAGTTTGTTGTGCCATCTAGAGGGTCGCAGATCCATTTACCCTGTTGAGACGGCTTGTCTTCTTTGTTAGAGAAGAATGTTTCTTCGCCTAAAAAAAATGTGCCTGGGAATTTTTCCAGAAGGTAATTTTTAATAACTCGTTCAGATTCTTTGTCGGCTTCGCTGACTAGCCCGGCGTGGAATTTATCTTCAACATTTTTAAGTTCGCCAAAGTAGTCCAGTAGAACCTTACGGCCCAATTGACATGCTTTTATGGATGCATACAGGATCTGATCAAAGTCCATATTTCCTCACTGACCTTAGGCTCGGCGCCCGCGTCGGATGATATTAAATCAAAATATCTGGTTTTCAATCACAAAAAATCGTTGATTTAATGGGCGAGACTCATCTAAGGTCGCATTGACCCAAACGGTCTAAATCCGATATTCTAAAGACAACTCGTATTATAAGGAAGTCATAATGGGTGCAAAGTCAGACGTAGCCGTAAAACTTGTGTTAGTGTTTTTCATTTCGTTGTTGTCATTTTCAATCGGAACATACATCGGGAAGAAATACAGTGATAACCAACACAAATTGGCTCAGTTAGAACCGGCAGCAGCTGGTCACGATGAAAAACGCGCAATTGCCAGTGAGCATGATGAACATCATGCAGCACCTGCTAAAGACCAAATGATCTCAGATGACGAAATCAAAAACTTAGCTGAAGAGAAATTAAAAAAAGAAGAATTCATCGCTGACGATACAGAAGCAGACAGCCATGGTGATAAGCACGGCGATAAACATGACGCTCACGCGGCAGTGCCAGCAAAAGAAGAAAAACGTGAACCAGCTAAAGCCAGCCATGCCGAATCCGGCCACGCAACTGAAAAAGCAGCTAACAAAACAACAGACAAATCTGTAGAGAAGGCAGAAACACCAGCTCACAAACCAGTAAGCAAACAGTCGGGTGTTCATGAAGATGCTCCGCTGGAAGCCGCAAAATCATTTCTTGATGGCAAAGTGCCTGCAGCGAAAGAAGCCGCTAAAGTTGAAAACCGTCTGCCATCTAGTTTGCCAAAAGATATCTCTCAATACGCTTTAGGTAAATTCACAGTACAAGTAGCTTCCTACGCAACTAAAGACGAAGCCGAAAAACGCGCGACTAAATTAAAAGAACAGGGTTATCAAACCAATGTTATTCCAGCTAAAGTAGCCGATAAACAATGGTACCGCGTATCGTTCGGTCTATATGGAACTCAAGAAGAAGCAAGCACAGAACGATCAAAATACTTAGAAAAATATAAAACTGAATCGGCTTTAGTTCAAAAAATTAAAAACTAATTATCGGATTAAAGTTAAGTACCAAAAAAAGCCAACCAGACGTTGGCTTTTTTGTTTTCTGGGCTCTGTGCATAAATTGTTAGGATACGATTGAGTCGCGTTTTCTTGTATAAATTTTTAAAATTGTAAATTAAGATCTGTCCGGTAAGGGGGCTCTTCATGCGCCAGATATCTAGATATGTCGCTATCATTCTATTCCTTGGAATTTTAAACGCACACGCAGCGCCAAAGCTAATTGTCTACTTGGTGTATGATCAATTGCGCGCGGACACTTTAACTTTAAATAAAGCGAAATTCCTTCAGGCTAAAAGCGGTACTCAAATAGGTGGGTTCAATTATCTGATGCAAAATGGATCTTATTATCCATTTGCAGAATACGAAGTTCTTTCCAGTATGACTTGCCCTGGCCATGCCATCATTTCAACGGGTTCTTGGCCGATTCATATGGGCATTGCGATTAACGATTGGTATTCACGATCAAAGAAAAAAGTTGAGTACTGTGTTGAAGATTCTGAGTTTGGTTTCTCGCCAAGAAAACTAACAACGACAACAATCTCTGATGAATTCAAAGGCTCTGATCAGAAAAGCAAAGTGTTCGCGATTGCGTTGAAAGACAGGTCGGCGATCATGCTCGGTGGCCACAAAGCTGACGGCGCATTTTGGTTTGATGATAAGAAATGGGGCTGGACGACCAGCAACTACTACGACAAAGTGAATTCAGCGTGGCTGGGTGCTCAGAACAAAAAACTGGTTCCAGCTCAACCAGAAGCTGGGTTGTTAAAGAAAATATGGGGTATTCAAAGAACTGTGGATTTAGCAGAAGCTGTCGTGGACCAAGAAAAATTAGGAAAAACGGACGGAACCGATTTTCTATTTATTAGTTTTTCAACTCACGACATGGCCGGACACATGTATGGACCAAATTCCGAAGAAATGAAAAAACTTATCGTTGATGAAGACAAAGAGCTTTCGCGTTTCCTTAATACACTTAAAGGAAAATTCAATTTAGAGAAAGATGTTCTGTTTGTTTTAACGGGTGATCACGGAATTCCGCCGACGGTGGATTATTCCAAGAAAAATAAAGTCGGTGCCGAGTTTCTAAATGAAATTCAGTTTATCGGGAGGATATATAAAGAACTGAACTCCGCCTACGATATTTCGGATAAAAAGGATTGGTTCAAAGCGATCCAATCGATGCACTACATAGTAAATTGGGACTTGGTAAATAAACTTAAAATAGATAGAAGATCATTTCTAGAGAAAGTGCGTTCCATTATCAAAAACACTGGCGTGGCTGAAGACGTTATCGTTCCTGAATTATATTCTAAAGATATACTGATGAGCCCGCGTCTAAAACGGCAAATCGAAAATTCATTTATAGCAGACCAATGGGGTGATGTGATCTTGATGCCTAAGCCGTATTCTTTTCCGGATGGGGAGGGCAAAAAAGTCAATCACGTGTCTGGCTATTCCTATGATAAAATGGTTCCACTTATATTTGTAGGCGCCGGTTTTAAAAAACAAACCTTTTATTCAAAAGCCTACATTGTCGATATACATCCAACGATCGCAGCGGTTCTAGGCGTGATTCCTAGTCCCAAAGTAGATGGTCGAATTTTGCATGAAGTTTTAAAATGAAAAGCCCAGCTTGAAAATAAAAGCTGGCGTAGGTTGCGGTCGATAGTCCTTAGCCATAATCAATCGAAAATCTAAAGCCGCGTGAAAAAACGAGTAGATTACTTGAGCGGACGCAATTCCCGAAGCAAATAAAATTTGTCCCGAGTTGGTATCGTTACTGACACCATTAAACTGGTTGGTCAGTTTGGTTTCGTAGATGCCTACGCCGATTCCTGAATATAAATAGAGAACGTCAGAAAGCACGGCCATTAAAAACAGGTGTGATGAGCCGATTTCTGAATAGCTTTCTTTGAAGCTAACCAGCGGCGCGCTTGATTCTTGAGACCAGCGAGTGACTTCTAATCCCAGTTGGTAGGAATGAAATGTCAGTGCCGCTGAAGCAGAGGTATCCATTTTTTGAAAATACAAATCTTGAGTTTCATTTTCTAAGTATCGTTGCTCGACAGAAATCGGAAATAGCGATACTCGCGCCGCTAAGCTAGGCAAGCTGATGAGCACTAAAGTCATTAGTAAACCGAATCCGGTTCTCATTGCGCGCCTTTAGTGGTTAATTTGAATGAATTCGATGCCGATTGTCCAGCGACGCATTCTAATTTGTTATTCCATTTAGGATCATTTTCTAAAAACAAACGTAAAAGATTACATTCATTTTGATTTTTAATTTCTTGAGCGTTAACGAAATCATACATTAAGGCATAGGGAGTTTTTAACTCCGTTTGTGCACTGGCCATGGTAATTTGGGGCAATTCTTGTGCTAAGCTTTTAACAAAGTTGATTACAGTTTGATTCATACTTTTTTTAACGTCGGCATCGGACAAAGATCGTTCACGCTGAATTGTCTCTGAATACGTTTTGAAAAATAGCGCTACGCGAGATCCAAGCAAATAAGAAAATGCGTTTACCAAATCAAGTTTTTCTTCTTCGCTTTCTGATACTTGATACACGATACTCAGCATTTCTGCCTCGGACAGCAGTTGCAACGTGTCTATATTTTGCGATTTCAAATCCAGTTTCCGAGTTGTGATCGTTTGAGGCAACGAGTGGGCAATAAACGCCGAATCGTTAACATACTGCCAGCCCCAGTAGTCAGCTAAGCCTTCGTTGAAGCCTTTCAGTAATAGAGCATAGTACCACTTCACATTGTCTGCATTCAGCGTGACAGGTCCATCAGCTAGTTTCAATTTTATTTCTTTTACTTGGTCTGACAAATCTTTGTTTTTAACATCATCTAGGGTTTTCGTATTGATCAGTTTGTTGATAGCAATCGGAATACTAAATACTTCGCTATTCTTGACGGACTTGATGACGAGTTTGTCAAAAATAGAATGGAAATATTCATGGGCGAAAACGCCGCCGTTCAACGATAGAGGTAAATTGCCTTCAGAGTATTTCAGGAAAACGATGGCATCCAATTCACCATCAAAAAACGCGTTGTTTTCACTTTGTTTAGTATTTAAGACAGGTGTGTCTAACACTATTTTCAAAGGCTTTGTGCGTTTGGAATCAAAATCTAGCGACGTTTCTAAGCGCATCAGATTTTGGGCATGGAAATAGAGCGTCGCAATTTGTTGGCTTAAGAAATTTTTAGGAACAAAAACACCGTCTTTGCTTTTTAAAAACTGACCACGTGGCTGAGTCCCAGAAAGTCGACTACCATCCCGTGATGCGCGTGTATAAAATTGCGCATACTTTCCTGAAGATGAAACTAGATCGTAAACATCAAGTAAATCGACAACCGCAAACGAATAAGGAGTCTTAGCTTCTGGATCGCTAGTTACAGAGCCAGGGGCAATGATTTGAACTTTGATTTGACCAGTCGCCGAATCGGCGTCGCCTTTGAACGACTTTCCGCAGCCAGTGACCATAAATGTGACCAATAGTGATAAAATAGCGGCAGACCGACCCCAAGGTTTCATGCTCCTGTTATAGCCCTTAATGCCTAGAAAACCAACATTGTTATAAGGCAGAAGCTTAAGAGTTTTAACGGATTAGTAAAAATTATGGGTTTGACTGCGTTTTAAACAGTTCATTACAATCATTCGATGGATTCTAGCCAAATTAAAATCAAAAAAGGCGCTATTCTGGTTTATCGACTGTTCGATATTGCCGAGGAAATCAATATTCCTCAAGTTGAAGCGATCTTGCAGGATAACCGTGGTCCCGATCGGTTCAGAGTTCCTAAATATATCGATCGTGCCATTCAGTTAAAGAAACCACCGGTGTCGTTCGGTTTGGGCGAAGAGGTTTTTACTGCGCAAAATCGCACGTTCAAAGCCGATGTGATCATGAAGCTACGTGATTTTGGAACCTTATCTATAATCTACCAAATCAATATTCCAACGGGTACGTCATGGAAAGAACTGATCGACATTGCTCAGGCTCTAGAAGAAGGATCTGAGATCGATAGTTTAGCGAAACAGCAATCACGTGAAATCACTAAAACCATCTCATCGGCAATAAAAAAGCCATCAGCTTGGGACGGGTTTGAGGACTACATTGTCTATTTCGTAGAAGAATTTGAAAGTGGATTTAATGCCGAAGAATTTATAAAGGAAGCCGATTTCACTGCCTTAATGTTAGCAGAAAATCAGGTGAAGCTTTCTAAAGATATGAAGGCCGCGTCGTCGGAAACCATTTATCAGTACGGTGAAAATGATTTAGCCATAATCGAGTGGAACTCAGCCATCGTCATTGAGCCCAGCGGTTCTCGCGATGTTCCCGATATCTTGGAATTCGGGATCACGCAGTTGATGGAAATGCGTTACTACGATGATTTACTAGATGATAAATTAAATACTCTTTACGATGACATTCAAAAGAAACGTCACTCGATTTGGGCCTCTAAATATGATCGTCTTTATGAAGATGCGAGTTCACGTTACATTGAATTCATTGAGTTTCTTGAGCGGGTAGAGAACTCGTTAAAGGTCGTTGGGGATTTCTATTTAGCAAAGATTTATCGAGGAGCTGCCACGCAGTTTCGAATCAAGGACTGGCAAGATAGCGTGACCCGTAAGATGAATATTTTGGCTCAAGTCAGTAACCTTCTTCAAGGTGAGATGAATGTGCGGCGGAGTCACCTGCTAGAGATCATCATTGTATTGCTGATCACGTACGAAATCATCTCCGCCGTCTTTAAAACTAATTAAAACGGACTGCGTATCGTTTACTGTACTACGATTTGCAATGTGGCCGGACAGTGGTCCGATACATTCTTGTAGTAGTAGTCAAAGTTCATGTAGCCAGAACCATTTTGTGTGGCGCTACATACGGGAAATACATCAGGAAGAACAGTTACGCGCATAGTTCCTCGTACGTAAAACTGATCAAACTGATTGCGATATTCCGGGCTGCGGAATGTGAACACGTTCGGTTTGTGAGGAACGCGAACATAACCTTTAGAAACGCTATTAATAGCTTGTAGGAGTAAATCCACATCATCGGCTTTTTGTTTTGTTTCCGATTTAAGGAACGTATTCATGTCACCCGTAAGTACAACGGGGCGTCCCTGAGGAATCTTTGCCAGATCTTTTGAAATTGCGGCTACTTGTTGCATGCGAAGCGCTGTTTCTGTCGGCATTGCCTTTAAGTGAACACCAACCAACGTGAACAAATTTCGCTTTGATTTAGTTTCAACTACATCAACACGCATGGCCGGTCGTAAATTGGTATTTCCGCCTTGAGCTTCTTCAATTGTGAAATTGTTATCGTAATTTACTTTCGTAAGTGAAACGCCCGGAGTAGCACATAACACTATATGCTGATGTTGTGGTTGCGGATGTTCGTAGCTGATGCAAGTCCAACCTTGTGGCAAGATCGACATCACGTCTTTCACGACTACGACCTCTTCAAAAACAAAAAGGTTTGTGTTCGTTAGGTATTTAGAAATCAGGTCTTTTACAAATTTGATGCGGTATTCTTTGATAGGGGCATTTGGATTGCCGCCGATACCGAACCATTTTAGATTGAAGGTCGTAATATTAACACTCGTTTGTTGGGCGTTAACGGCTGACCATGGTAGTACAATCGCGATCCAGAACATCAATAAAGAACTTTTCATTCATCCCCCCGGAGTGAAAAGTAACCTTGACTGGCTACATCGATATTGGAACCCATCGGCGAAAACTATGTCACTAAAACATTTGTCAGAATTGTATTTTGATACAGCTCGAGGTAACTGGCGTGAAAACGAGCATTATCGATGTGAATGTAAGGCAAAATGTATTGAAAAAACTGCGGTTTGAGACTACATCATCAACACAATGACGCCAGAACAAATACTAACAGAAAAATTAAATCCCCCGCAGCGTGAGGCTGTGCTGCATCAAACCGGTCCGTTGCTGATTTTGGCGGGTGCGGGTTCAGGAAAAACGCGAGTTTTGACTCATCGTATGGCGTATTTGGTAGCGAAAGGTTTAGCTGCGCCTGATGAAGTTCTGTGTATGACCTTCACCAACAAAGCGGCGCATGAAATGGAGAGCCGAATTTTCCAATTGTTGTCGTCATTGGGAATTCCTGTTCATGGTTATCTTTGGATTTCTACATTTCATAGCTTTTGCGTACGGATTTTAAAGCAGCACATCACGCTATTAGACTACAAACAGTATTTCACCATCTATGATAGCTCGGATCAGTTATCCGCAATCAAAAAAGTGGTTCAGTCGCTAGGGATCAACGACAAGCTGTATCCTCCTAAAACATTTCAAGCACGCATTAGCTCGGCAAAAATGATGGGTTTAACGCCTGAGTCGATTAAAAAGAGCAATAAAAACTTCATGGATCCAAAAACGGCTGAGGTTTATGCCGCGTATGAAGCTACTTTGAAAATGGCAAACGCTCTTGATTTTGATGATTTGTTGCTAAAGACGCATGAACTTTTCAACATGTACCCGGATTTGTTATTAGAGTACCAAAAGAAATTTAAATTCATCATGGTGGATGAGTATCAAGATACAAATCACATTCAATACTTGATAGTGAAACAATTAGGGCGCTTTCACCGAAACGTGTGTGTTGTCGGTGATGAAGATCAATCGATCTATAGCTGGCGAGGCGCTGATATCCAGAACATTTTGGATTTCGAAAAAGATTTCGTTGATGCGAAAACTGTCAAATTAGAAGAAAATTATCGCTCGTCGAACAACATTGTTCAGGCCGCTACAGCGGTTATTAAGAATAACACCCAAAGAAAAAACAAAACCCTTTTCACTAATAATAACCCGGGCGATTTAATTGAAATTCGTGAAGAGCGTTCGGAATATGATGAAGCTCGTTACGTAGTTAAAACATTGCAAACCTGGATGACCGAAGGCGAAGGCACCTACAACGACTACGCCATTTTCTATCGAACGAATTCTCAGTCGCGCGTGCTCGAGGAACAATTACGTACGGCCTCGATTCCATACCGTATCGTGGGCGGCGTACGATTCTATGATCGCATGGAAATCAAGGATATCCTTTGCTTCTTGAAATTATGCTTAAATCCTGCCGACGACATTGCCGTTAAACGTATTATTAATGTTCCTACGCGAGGTATTGGTAAAACGACGGTCGAAAAAATTGATGAAATCGTTGATCGTGATAAAATTACGTTTTTAAATGCGATCGCCAAAGCGATTGAGACGCGCGTATTCACGGCTGGGACGACTGGCAAGTTACGTCGATTCCTTGATTTGCTAGAGGAAATTCGTGGTTTAAGCCAAAACTATCGCCTGGATGAATTGTACCCATTGGTTTTGGAAAAAACAGAGTATTTAAAAGCTCTGAAAGCTGAAGGAACGACCGAAGCCGAAGCCCGCATAGACAACTTAGAAGAGTTAGATAATGCGATCGCCCAATTCTTAAAAGAACGCGGTGATGAGGGCACTCTGCAAACATTCCTCGAGGAGATGGCATTAGCATCCGACGCGGATAAATTAAAACAAGAAGTGAACTCTGTTACGATGATGACTCTTCATATCTCTAAAGGTTTGGAATTTCCGTATGTATTTATTGTAGGATTGGAAGATGGTTTATTCCCAAGTTTACGTTTTGAATCCGAAGGGGAAGATGATCTTGAGGAAGAGCGACGCTTAGCCTATGTGGGCATGACTCGCGCACGTAAACGATTGAGTCTATCCTATGCAAAAACCCGTAAAATTTGGGGACAAGACCAGGCCCATCCGCCATCACGGTTCTTAAAAGAGATTCCTAGTGAACTCGTGCAATTTAAAACATCAGTGACTAATAACTTCTTCGATCGTTATGGCTCGTCATCAGGTTCGAGCTATGGTGGCTCGCAAACGTCGGCGCCTAGTTATTCAGCTGGTAGGTCGACATCAAAACGTAAATCATACGATGATGACTTTGATGTTCAATCGCATCCAGATGAGGATGCGCCATCGAAACCATCCTTCGCAAAAGGTATGAAAGTACGGCATCCTACTTTTGGAACCGGATCTGTTTTTGAAACGGAAGGATCGGGCGAGCTCTATAAAGTCAGTATTTTATTTGCTGATAACACGATCAAAAAGTTCGTCGTAAAATACGCACGCCTTGAAGTAATCAAATAAATATTGACCGTTCATGTAACAAAGTTATGATATCGTTAGTCAATATAAATCAAGCTATTGCAGGAGAATTTATGATGAAATCCGCTGTTCAAGTTTTAACTATTTTTACGTTGGTATTTAGTGCCAATGCATTCGCTCAAAAAAAAGCGGGAGCTAAGCACCCCGTAACACCGACACCAGCCCAGGCTCCAGCTCCGGTTCAGCAATCTTACTACGCTGACTTTGACTGGGAACTTCAAACAATGAACACTGGCGGCGGAATTTCTAGCTTCAAAGCGGGCGGCGAAACAAACACGGTGATTGAAGCCGGCGCGGCAGTAACTAAAGTGATCAGAAGCAATATCCAAGCGGGTGTTGAAGCTAATTTCTACAACCAAAGCGGCGGCGGCGGATCTAGCTACTTCCAAATCTTGGGCATCGGCGTTTACAATTTTGATAACAACCTTAAAGACTCTTTCTATGCTAAGGGTGGATTGGGTATGCTGAATGTCATCAATGACAAATTCAAAAACGAATCAAAAATTGGTTTTATGGTCGGAGCGGGAAAACGTATTCTACTTATGGATAAAGTGGCCTATACACCGGAAGGTCGCTTGATCATCGTGGATGGCGGGACTCGTTTTCAGATCCTTGCTTTGAATTTCTCTTTGTTCTACTAAGTTTCTTCGCGTCCAGGTATTGTTTAATCTCTAAAAGGTTTGGATCTGCAATCGGGGAGTCATCAGTGAAAAGTCATCAAGTTAGACAATCGTTTATCGACTATTTTAAAAAACAAAATCATACGGCAGTTGGTAGTTCGTCTTTGATCCCTGAAGATGATCCAACATTGCTTTTCACAAATGCGGGTATGAACCAATTCAAGAACGCATTCTTGGGTTTAGAAAAACGTCCCTATTCTCGCGCCGTAACGTCACAAAAATGTGTTCGTGCGGGTGGTAAACATAACGATTTAGATAACGTTGGCTTTACGGCTCGTCATCATACGTTTTTTGAAATGTTGGGAAATTTTTCTTTTGGGGATTACTTCAAAAAAGATGCAATTCATTTCGCTTGGGAATATTTAACTAAAGAATTAGGATTAGACAAAAATCGCCTGTATGTAACTGCATTTGAAACTGATGATGAAGCTGCAGATATCTGGCACAAGCAAGAAGGCGTTCCCAAAGATCGTATTTTCCGCTTCGGTGAGAAAGACAATTTCTGGAGAATGGGTGATACGGGACCGTGCGGACCATGTTCTGAAATTTTCTATGATCGTGGTGAAGAGTTCGGTAAAGAAAAAGATCCGTTTAAAAGTATCGCCAGTGGTGAAGACCGCATCGTTGAAATATGGAATCTGGTTTTCATGCAATTTTTTGAAAAATCTCCGGGTGTACTTGAACCACTTCCAAAACCATCAGTCGATACAGGTTCGGGTTTGGAGCGTGTTGTTGCCGTTGTGCAAAATCAATTGAATAATTATGACACTGATTTATTTGCACCTATGATTCAAACAGCAATGAAAGTCAGCGGCGTTGAGTATGTTAACGATCGTGCTAAATTAGCTCAACATGCAGAACTAGCCGAGCGGGCGGCTGCGTTCCGCGTACTGGCGGATCACTGCCGTACCACTGGTTTCTTGATTGCCGATGGCGCTTTGCCAGGTAATGAAGGCCGTGGTTATGTTTTACGTCGTATCATGAGACGCGCGATTCGCTATGGTCGCAAGTTATCGGATAAATCGCTGCTGCTACCTATGGTGGATTCGTTGATCGGTCACATGGGTGAAGTGTATCCGGAATTAAAAAACCGTCGTGAGTTTATTTTGTCGTCGGTGAAAGATGAAGAAACTCGTTTCATCCAAACATTAGACACGGGTGCCGAGATTCTAGAAACTGAAATTAAAAATTTAAAAGCTAAAAATCAAAAGATCCTGCCGGGTGAAATCACATTCAAAATGTACGATACGTATGGTTTTCCAGTTGATCTAACTCGTTTGATTGCGAATGAAAAAAATATCGAAGTGAATGAGGCTGAATTTGAAACACATTTGAATCAAGCGAAATCAAAATCGAAAGCCAGCTGGAAAGGCAAATCTTTGGATTCCGATCAAGCTCACTTGATCAAATGGTCAAATGACGTCAGCCAAAAGTCAGCAAAGACGGTATTCAAAGGCTATGAAACCCTATCCGATGATTTAAAAGTCGTTGCCTTATCAAATGGTCGTCAAGCGGTTGAGAAATTAAATGCGGGTGAAACGGGATTTATCATTTCTAACCAAACACCATTCTATGCTGAAGGTGGCGGTCAAGCCGGTGATCAAGGAACACTTGAAGGCAGTGGAATTAAGGCCAACGTAGGTAACACGACTAAAATGAATGATATGTTCATGCACGAAGTGCAAGTCGAGCAAGGTACGCTAGCCATTGGCACAGCTTTGAAAGCTAACGTTGATGATAAAGCACGTAAACTAACGGCGTCGAATCACTCGGCGACTCATTTAATGCACGCAGCGCTTAGAAAAACATTGGGCCAAAGCGTAACTCAAGCGGGTTCACTAGTAGACTCACTGAAATTAAGATTCGACTTCACATTTAATCGTCCTTTGACTCCAGAAGAGATCACTAAGATCGAAGATATTGTGAATGAACAAATTTACCGTAGTGACTCTGTGTCGACTCATCAAATGAGCTATAAAAAGGCTTTAGAATTTGGCGCATTAGCATTATTCGGCGAGAAATACGGCGATGAAGTACGTGTTCTGAAAATGGGCGATTTTTCAACAGAGCTTTGCGGCGGAACTCACGTTCATAACACGGCGGAAATTCGTTTGTTTAAGATCGTTTCTGAAACGGGCGTCAGTAGCGGGGTTCGTCGTATCGAAGCATTGACGAATAAAAATGCGTTAGATTATTTAAATAAAATTCAAAAAGAAACTCAGTTGGCAAAAGCATCAGCCTCTGTGTTTGAAAAGTGGGATTCTTATTTAGCGAGCACACAATTCGAACTTCCAAATTGGATCGAAGCTAAGAAAGCTGAGATCAAAGATTTAGAGAGACAAATTCGCAAATTGAAATCGGGCCAAGTCGACATTGACGGCGCGGTGGCTTCGGCTCAAAAAACGGCGAAGAATGTTCCCTTTGTAGCTCAAATGTTCGCAGTGGATGACCGTGAAGCTTTATCTGAAATTGCAGATAAAATTAAAAATAAACTGCAAAATGGTATTGTTATCGTTATCGGTAAAGAAGAAGGATCATACCCTATGATCGTATCGGTTACTAAAGACGCAGCCGCGCATGTTAAAGCCGGCGATGTTGTTAAGTTTTTAGCACAGAAATACGGTGGTAAAGGCGGCGGACGACCTGACTTTGCTCAAGGTTCTATGTTCCAAGAGCCGAAGCTAGACGAATTGAATAGCTTGGTAAAATCCCAGTTCTAATCGAGCAGGTATTTATTACATAAGCGGTGCCTGATATTGCAATATTCTTTGCTTTTAAAAAAGAATTAAAGCGATATCGGGCTTATGAAAAACATCGTATTTATTCTATTAGCCAGCAGCTTATTTTTTAACATTGCTTTAGCTCAAACAGTCACAGTGACTGGTGCGGAAAGACAAAAAACCGTTAAGCCCAAAATAGCGGCTAAACCATCTGCCTCTAAGTCAAATAGGACCAAGCCAGTAGTTAATAAAAATTTCTGGAATGCTGAAACAGCATCACCGGTTTTCATCGTACAAAATATCGCAACAGAAAAAATGCGCGTCTACAAACGCTGCCTGCAGACATCGCCCTGTGCTCATGAACTTTTGTTTGAAACCGACATGATCGCCGGCCACAGCACAAGTGCACAGAATGATCCGAATATATTTGCGACGAAACTTGGCCATTTTAAAATAGCTAAATGGACTAAATTTTTCGAAGACAAAAACGGTAAATTTCCAGCTTGGTATAAATCAGAATCATCGGTTGTTCCTAAAGGCTCAGGTCCCAAAGAGTGGATCGGCAAACGCGGTGCTTATGGTTGGTTAACGGCTCAATTGGGTCCGAGTGCTGATGAGCAAGTCATCCACGGAACATACGGATGGGGAACAGACAAAGACAGCTTTTTAACTTATTTCAGAAATCCATTTGTTAATTTTATCGATGATCCAATGTCCGTTGGCGCGACTCGTGTAGAGAATCAAGCTATTGCGTACACTCGCCACTTGGCTGAAATCGGAACGGATGTATTACGTATTTATGCGCTTGAAGCTTATGCCGATCGGGCTCTAGTTCGCTATGAATCCTATCGCATTCAAAAGCCTTTCTGGGACTGGGTTTTGACAAGCAGAGATGCTCAGAAGGATGCGGTTAGTATCGACCGCCATGTTCAATTGAAAAAGAATTACGTATATTCGGACGTGATTGAAGAGGGTCGCTTTGAAATCGATCGTTACCCAACAGGAATGCCATATAGCGCGACTTTATTTGGTTTAGGTGCGGGTTCAGGAACAACAGGAAATACCTATCAGATTAAGCGCAAACAATTTAAAGGTGTTTTCTTAGTCGATGAGGGGCGCTTTGTAGATTACGAACACCCACACGTCGCAGAATTGCCAGTAGCAGGATATCCTCAGCACGTATTGCCAGCTTACGTGTTATCAAAAACGTCGACATATATTTTGATTCCTGCGGCAAAAACAGCTGAAGATAACAGGCAATAATTCTATTTCCAAATTCATTGCAACCTTTAAGAGATTTGAAGGCATATTACCTAGCGACTATCGCTTGAAGTAGTAAGTTCAATTAAGTTTTTTTCAAAAACTTTACCTGTAATCAATATAGAAATCACTACCATCTATAGGACGATTTAATAAAAGAATAGCTTTTTCCAACCATTCAAATACAAAACCATATGGAGCATATCCCATACTCGCTTCGTCGCCTGGATCAAACCCCGTGATTTCATTTGTGTTTAAAAGAGTACCATCTGTAGACATTAAATAGACCTTCCCCGTTGAGTCTCGGATATTAAAATAAATTTTTGACCCTGCTTTTTTGGGGATGCTATCAGGATAATATTTTCCGAAAGTTTTAACAAGCTGAGTGCCAGAGCTTGTTCCATCGCTAGACCAAAGCTGCATATGATAATCAGCACCAACAAGTACTTCGGTATAAAATATAAACCTATTTTGATCAAGTTGAGTAGGATATGGATAAACTAAATTACCAAAAGAGTTGTCAACACCTGGTGTGATATCCTTAAGAATAGAAGTTCCAGAAGTCGTACCGTCTGATTTCCAAAGCTCTGCACCAGAGGTCGAATCATGAGCTCCGAAATACAATACATTATTCTGTACAATAATATTATCTACAACTCCAAAACCAGGAGAAAAATCTTTTACTAATGTTATACTTGTGCCATTCGATGAATAAAGATTGCTAGATCCACTTGTGTCATATGCAGCAAAATAGATTAAGTTACCCAAGTTAACAAAAAAGCCTGGTGAAGAAGCATCAATTGTTCCTGGCATAATTTCTCCTAAAATATTTGTACCAATGTCAGTGCCATCAGAAGACCAAACTTCAATATTTGATCCATTATCACTGGCGGAAAAATAAATTTTTCCGTTTAGTACAGCTGGTGAACCGTAGGTTTGAGAATATCCACTATCTGCACCAGTCCAGATATCCTTAATTAATCCCGTTCCTTCGGGTGTTCCATCAGTTTTCCATAATTCAATTCCATACAACGACGTTACAGCCGCAAATATAAGGTGGTTATTTAAAACGATACTTGGCAAGTACCTGTCAGTAGATAAGCTAACTAAACTTAAGCCAGGTACTCCGGGGATAGAATCTTTAATAATTTTTGTTCCAACTAATGTGCCATCGGTCTCCCAAACTTCGTGCCCAGTATCATTTTTTCCACCTATAAAATAGAGCTTTCCATTTAGTTCACCAAGAAATTCATCAGATCCGCCAAATTGACCTAACTGAATACTTTCACCAGTTTGTAAATTTTTTGCTAAAAGCCATCCGCCTGTAGTAAAAAAGTAAATAGATCCGTTAAAAATTTTAGCGCCATATGTGCTTTGTGTAGAAATGACAGCACTTTCATTTAATATACTTTTTGTTCCAGCCGCTGACCCATCTGTTTCATACCAAGAGATCTGATTGAAATCTGAGTTTGCTACAAAATATGCCATTCCATCGATTAATTTCAATTTTGGATTTCCTGCAATGTTAACAAACGAACTATCGACTCCGTTAAAGAAATCGGCAAAAATCGCAGTTCCAGACTCAGTTCCATCAGTTGACCAAAGCTCAAGTCCATGAACTCCATCATTAGCAAAAAATAGTATATTTGATCCAAAATTATGCATTTCTGAATAGGATCCATAAAGAGAATGCGAGGGGCCAGCATTGATATCTTTAACTAGTACTGTACCTGACTCAGTGCCATCAGTGCTCCAAAGTTCGCCACCAGTGCCATTGCCATAAGCCCAAAAATAAATTTTATTCGACATTATTGTCAAGGAATTCGCTGAAGAACTAGCTGTTGAATTTATATTTTTAATTAATACTGTCCCGGCCAAAGATCCATCAGATTGCCAAAGCTCAATGTCAAACCCCGGAACTAATGCTGCAGACATAATTAGTTTATTGTTTAAAATCTTCATTTCTCGGATAGTAAAATTTGATTTAACCTCAGTCGTACTGTTAATAGTGCCATCAGTTTTTAAGAATTGATATTGGCTGCCATTATATGCAGAAAAATAGAGTAAGCCATTAAATATAGTAAATGCTTGGGCCGAGCTACTTAAGGCGCCTGGATTTATATCTTTGAATAATACAGTTCCAGTACCTGTGCCATTGGACTTCCAAATTTCGTTTCCATTGGCACTTGTTGTAGCTAAAAAGAATACTTCATTATTAAAAATAAAAAATGAATTAGGATTAGAAGATAAAGATCCGGTGTTGATATCCTTTAGTAAGGCTGTGCCAGCTTCAGTTCCATCACTGATCCAAGGTTCATTATTTGTTGAACCATCACTTGCTGAAAAATATAACTTAGTACCTGCAATAAAAATATTTTTTACATCCGATCCCATCGCCCCTAAATTGATATCTTTAACAAGGACCGTACCTGACTCTGTTCCATCGGATTTCCATAGTTCACGTCCATGAATTCCATCATCTGCTGAAAAATATATTGTGTTCCCGAGTATAACCAAATTCTGCGGAGTTGAATGATGGGGGCCAACATAGATATCTTTTACAATCTGAGATGGATTTATGCCATCATTCTTCCATAGCTCGTAACCAGTTTCCCTTGCATAGTTAATAAAATATTTCACTCCATTCATTATTACGATTTCACTTTGGATATAATTAAAAGCCGAACTTGCTGTTTTTGTAATATGTATTGCCTTCAATCCTCTTTTTATAACTTCAGATGAACATGCGGAATCTGATTGATTGCCTGCTTGATCGTAAGCAATTACACTTATTGTTCGTGGACCATTCCATAATAATGTATTAAAAGTATTTTCTTGCTGGTTGATTTCAGAAATAGGAGAGCCAAGACAATTTTCACCTGCATAAACTTTAATATTATAACTAGTAACAGAATTATTATCCGTAGAAATCCAGTCGTAAATGTAAGTACTTTCGTCTGTAAAAATAGCACTAATAGGCGTCACGAAAGTCGGACGAGAGGGTTTTTCTGTATCACTAACTGGCGAGATTTCCTCTTTTAAAGAAACTTCACCTGAACAAGCATTTAGAAAAATGGTTATTGCTAAAACAAACGCTAGTTTCATTAAATTATTGGCCCTAAACATTATATCCTCCAGTGACGTACTGTATATTCGGTATAAGTGAATAGTAACATAATCAAGACTCATTATAAAAAATGTTGTAAAAAAATCTAAGCTGCTGATTCCTGGTAAATATTAATCTCAATTAGAAACATTTGCCTCATTAACCAATGCCTGTCCCATTCGAGCCTCTGCATCAGTAATTAACTTTGTCATTATTGTATTAAATTTATTCTGCAATTCCATATCCTGTGATGTTTAATTTATTAGTTCTTGCCTGAAATATAACTAGAATTGTAAATAATATTAACCTTAACGTACGTACCTCATTTTAATTAACATGTTTCTCTATCGACAAAAGTCTAGAAAAACTTTAGGGTAAACTTTAGGGTACTTAGTTCTTCGAATACGCGCACACGTGTTGCTCAGGTTAAACATGTTACCCAAATGACTCACAATGAGTCGGTTTTTTGATGGAGTAATAAGGACAAATTCTTCTCCACCGTAACGTGCAAAATAATCATTCGAACGAATTAGTTTTGTCGAAATAATTGAGGATAGGAACTTTAAAGCCCGAATGGTTCACTTCTAATAGCTAGCTTTTCTATAGTCCTTGTTAAAATTGTGTGACTGGATTGGGTAAAGTGGCGGGGGCTTTGTTGGTAGACCCATGTGTTCCAAGATTTTTCGAATCACCTTTGGATCTTCGATGGCGGCAATAATTTTCATTTTGCCGTCACATTTGGAACAGGTTTCCACGTCAATCGTGCAGTGAAAAACCGGAGTTCTTCGCGACAAAAAACAAAGTTTTTTTAGGAAAATTACCTAAAAAGCATAAGTCGAAGCTGAACTGGTATTAAAAGTCTATTTATTCGGACGCTCAGTGGCTGAGAAAAATCATCTGACGGAAAGACGGGAACGATTAAACTCGGCAAAAAGAAGTCTTCTAAAGAAAAAAGCATCGTCACCGAGCTTTGCTGTTGAAAAAGAGCTTATTCTGGCCTCGATCAAAACGACAGAACTAAAGTGGGCTTGGGGCTCGGATAATTGATGTTCAAAAGGTATTCAAATCGGTATTCAATCTAGATACTAAATTTAAAACCGACGGCAGCCAATTTGATATTCTTCTAAATGAAACAGAAACTCTCAAGGCTGGAACTTTGAATATTAAAACTATATTTACTCCAGGACATACTCCTGCCTGCGCCAGTTACGTGATCGGTGATGCCGTTTTCACCGGTGATGCTTTGTTTATGCCTGACTACGGCACTGGACGTTGTGACTTTCCGGCTGGCAGCGCTGACGACTTGTTTGATTCAATTCACAAAAAGCTGTATTCGCTTCCAGATGACTATCGTGTTTTTGTAGGTCATGATTATTTGCCTGACGGAAGACCTTTGGCAACAGAGACAAATCTTTAGCTGCGCCTCGCCTGCTTTTGCCTAGCGTTCAAATCAATATCGACGCTGGTTGCTTGCCAAAACCTGAAGACAACGGGGCTCGATTTATTAAGATCCCGATTCGAGAATAGTAGATGGGTGCCCTGATTCAGTCTTTAGTTTAAAAGGCAATTATGGTTTCTCGCTATAGTAGTCAGAAACCTGTTGCCAGTTCACTAGGCCCCAGAATGCTTTTACATAATCGGCTCTTTTGTTTTGATAGTTCAAATAGTACGCGTGCTCCCAAACATCGAGACCTAAAATCGGACGCCCCTGTGGTGCTACTACATCCATAAGAGGATTATCTTGGTTTGGAGTCGATGTAATTTTTAAACTACCGTCTTTACCTACAATAAGCCATGCCCATCCCGAACCAAAAATATCAAGAGATTGTTTTTCAAATTGCTCTTTCATCTTTTCCAAAGAAACAAAATCTTTATCGATTCGAGCCGCCAACTCTTTTGAAATTTTCGATTTTCCAGCGTCCGGAGATAAGATTGACCAAAAGAAAGAATGATTCCAATGTCCACCGGCATTATTACGAACTGCCATTGAGAAATTTTTTGTCGATTTTAGAATTTGAAGCAAAGAGATCTGGCTCTTGTTCTCCGCCATGGCTCCATTCAGCTTATCGACGTAGGCTTTGTGGTGCTTACCATGGTGCGTTTGCATGGTGGCTTCATCAATAGCAGGGGCCAAAGCAGAAGTTTTATAACCTAATTCCGGTAGTTTAAATGGAGCTTGCTCTTTGTTCAGCTGATTGAGCGTTCCCGCTTGAATGATTCCATAAAAAAACAAAGGCAAAAGACCTAGGGACAATTTCATAAATACTCCTTAGCTTCTACGAAGCTGGCTCTATTCTAGATACAAGTTCCTGATATAGTCATCTATGTGTTGTACTTTTGGAGGATAGGACAAATTAAGCCCGAATGGAAACAATTTCGCAGCTTTATTAAGATAGGTTTTTACATCTGCGGTTAGGCTATCTTTTTAAATGAGCGGTTTTATTAGATCGTCCTCAGACTTCTTTTGTTGCTGGGCGATCGTTTTAATTTCATCGGCCGAATACAAGCGGCCTTTGCCAATTCCAGGGCAAAAAGTAACAACATCCTTTTTCCACGCTTTAGCGTTCAGAACTTCGGGCCAAAACGGCCATGTACGGCATTGGACTGGGCGGGCTTCGTAAACCGAGCACTGCTTGTTTTTAAGGAACATACAGTCAGTATCTTTGGGATCTTCTTTTAGATGCCATACTCCACTGCGGTTTTCGCAATATTTATGGGTAAAAGCACGTGTGGTGATGTTCAGGTATTTGGCAAAACGGCGCCGGTCTTCCAAGGTTAAAAATACGAAACCGTACTCTCCATGAGACGTGCAGCACTTGCCAGAACCCTGACATTGAAATTTAAGTCCATTTTGAATTAATTTTTCTTCAATTTTCACTCTAGAACCTTTTCTATTACCTGTTTTTTGCCTTTATAGCCGCGTAGCGGGCCTGCGACAACCTGCATCCTTTAACGATGTTTAAAATACCATACAACATTCGCATATATTGTAAAGGCCCTTGATCTATGCTAACCGTAACTTCTCATATATTTTTTAGGAGCCGCCTTGATTTTCGCCTCTCAAGACTTAAAGATTTATAGTCCTCAGGATTTTCCGGCCTATTTACCAAAACTAAATAGTTTGTACGATGATTTATTCTCTGGTGGTAAAGGCTTTCGCTCTCAATTGGTGAAATGGACATCTCAAAGCTTATCGGTTCCGACCGAGACTCAAAAGTTGCTGGCTCAAACCATCGAATTTATACATAACGCCTCGTTGCTACATGATGACCTTGTCGATCGCTCGCATTTGCGTCGTGGAAAGCCCGCCGCTTGGACTAAGTATACGCCTGAGTATGCGGTTTTAGCAGGGGATTACCTGTTAGCTCGCGTGATGGTTAATCTATCTCGTTTCGGCAATATCGACCTAGTTCAATATACAGCCGAAATGATTTCTGACTTGTTAGAAGGCGAATGGCTGCAAGATTCTGTTGTTGGCGATTTCTATATTCAACTAGAACAACTCGATCGCATTCATGAACTGAAAACATCGTCGTTATTTAAATGGTGTTTGAAAGCTCCATTGGTTGCGAGTCGTTACCCAAATAAAACAGTGATCGGCTTACTAGAAGAAATGGGATCTATTTTAGGTCAGCTATTTCAACGTAGTGATGACTTATTGGATTACGATGTTCGTAATGGCGAAAACAAAGCAATCCTTGGCGACTTAAAATCTAAATATTTAAATTCATTTGGAACATTTGTTTGCCGTGGTCGTTCTCGTGATGAAATTTCTAAAATCGTTCAGAGCCAAAGCTTGGGCGAGTTTAAATTGAACTTAGGTGGGGAAGCGGTTTTTGATGCCTTGTTGAAAGAGTTTGATGAAATCAATTCTCAAAAGATTAAATTGTACAATCATCTGCTTGAGAAATTAAAAGAACAATTGCAACCCTCAGAGCAAGAACTGGTAAAATTCTTAAAGCCACTTCCTGATTTGCTATACTGGCGTAGGAAATAAACTTGGATAAGTTTATTACAGTTAAGAAGGATTCTCCAGACTTTCAAAAATATATTGAAAATCGAGTAAGTAATTTTCGTGCCGTCCCCGTGGAATCGCAAAACATCAATACAGAATTGGAAATGGTGACATTCGAACTTAAAGAAATGAGCGAGTTTGCCTCGATTTCTTTAAAACAGAAGATTGTTCCTTTGTTGAAATTAAATAAATTTCTATATTTCTTCTTCCCCATTTTTTATGTGGTTGCGACGGCTTGGCTAAATGCCTATGTCGTAGATGAGATTACCTTGTTATTGTCATGGTTGTCAGTGACCTGCTTGTTTCTAGCCGTCAACTTAAGAGCCGATTACATTGATCATATGATTGGCCTTGATCGTATTTTGAAAAAGACAGCGACGAAGCCTGTGAGTTTGGGTTGGGTCAGCGCGTATCGGGTAAAGCAATTTTCATATTTATTCTTTGCAGCCTCGGTAGTAATGGGCATTCCAATAGTTATTGCATTTCCAATTACGTTGGCGGCGATGGCGTGTGCGACCGTAATTATATTCTGGGCGGTACTTCGCCAGCGTCAATCATTTCGCTCGCATATGTTGGGTGACTTAGGCTGGTCATTGTTACTTGGCCCGATCTTGAGTGTTGGTTTTGAATTATCTATTCGAGGGGTTTCATCAACACAGACGTTTTTATTTGGTTTAGTTTGGGGCGTGGTTGTATTTTACCGAATCCAACTTCAAAACTTTGAAGTCATCATGGAAGCGTCGGTAGCTAAAATTAGAAATGGCATCACTTGGCTAGGTTTTGATAGAGGTAAAGATTTAATTCTGGGCCTTTGGATCGCAAGTATTCTATTGTTTGCTGCATTTCATGCCGTGTATTCACACTGGCTCTACTGGATTTCGACCGTCGTTCTGTGTGCCATTTTTACTTATAGATCGCGATCGACATTTCAGAATTTGAAATCTCCAGTTGGATCAGAGATGGGAATCTTTATTAAAGATTTCCATCAGCTGTATGTTCTGCTTACTGTTTTGTGGGCGGTTAGTTTAGGCTTCCTGTTTTTGGTGCAACTTTTCGGCAAGGCATTGGTTTAATTGATGGCAGCCGTATGAATCCAGTTACGGTTTATTTTCTGCATGATGAATCAAATACGCAAGCACAGATCACTGAGTTTCTAAAACCGTTCTATCAATTAATCACCGAGAATCTGACCTTTTCATTTGTAGGCTTGAAGACTAAGGAAATTTATGCGCAGATTGATGCGCGTTTGGAAGCGACGCCATTTGATTTTTTATTGATTCAACACGATGGCCAATTGGAATTGTTCGATGCTCAGAAACGCAGAATTCGAATTGATTTCGATAATGATAAAATCAATTACAATCGCAAAGTCATCGCTAAAGATCCGTTCTTGCGTGCCATCGGGCAGAATCGTAAGAACGTTCTCGATGTATCGGCAGGGTTGGCTATTGATTCCATTTTTCTATCTCAGCATGGACATAATGTGACGGCTGTGGAACGAAACCCACTGCTTTACACGCTGTTGAGCCACGCTAAAGAGCGATCTGAATATCTGAAAAAACGAAACGTCGACTTTAAATTTGCGGATGCCAAAATGTTCGTGCAATCTATTTCCAGAGACGATTTTGACTGTATTTATTTTGATCCCATGTTCCCAGACAAAGTAAAGTCGGCATTGCCTAAACAGGAAATGGTATTGTTTCGTCAGCTTGTTGGCGGTGATGCCGATGCCGCAGATTTATTGGACACTTTGATGAAAACGGGAAGTCGTATTGTCGTCAAGCGACCTGCTTATGCGGAACCGATCGGATTTAAACCGACGAATGCTTTTGAATCTAAACTACTTCGATTCGATATTTACGAAAATTACAAATGAGGAAGTAACGTATGTACGTTTTTATTATTAATTTATTTCTAATTTTATGGGCATTGCATCAGTTTGGTAAAAACAAATCAGAAACTCAGCTCAGAATGCAGCAGCTGATTAAGCCCGGCAAAGAATTAGCCGCCTTTTTTTGGCCGTCTGTAATCGCTGGATTTGCGTCGATGAGCTGGCGTCAAGAGTTCGTGAATCAATCGCGTCTTTGGCGCTCGCAAGTTTGGGATTTTAGACGATTTTTGTTTGGTAGCTCACAATCGTTGTTAAGCTTTTTCTGGTTGTTCGTATGCTTTGCTTTGTTTTTAGAATTTGGCAGTTATATAGTTCTAGGCATTTCTTTTGCGACCATGGCATCTAGTTACCTTCCGAAAGTGCGCGACATAGCGGCTGTACAAGCTTCTAGATCGCTGATTTATTTTGCCTTAACATTGTTCTTTCTGGAGCTTGGTTTTAAAAACTCAGGCTTGATGATGCAGTATCTTTTGGATTCGCAGATCGTATTCTGGATCACGATTGATTCCGTTACCAATTTACTTTTGATCTTAGTGGTAGCCACCATATTGGGATTTTTGATACCGGTACAAGGATGGTCTTTTGTTGTTTCTTTTTTATTATATTTAAATTCGCAGCTTTCGTTCTTGTGCTTAGTGTTTATGGTTATCGGCGAACTATTAGGGACGACTCTTTATTTGATCATGCACGTTCGTGGTTGGGACAGTTATTATCAAAAGAAATTAGGACGCTTGTTGAAATGGATAGCTGGCTATTTAGTTTCATTCGCCGTCTTGGTTTATATTGGTCGCCAGTTTGTCAGCTTTGGCAGCGCCTATAACCAACTGGATGTTCTGAAATGGATTTACCTTGGGACCGTGTTCCTGTTGTTAGCAGGACTTTATGTAACAGTTATGATATGGGGGCATTTTGCAGCCGCCAAGCAGGACAAGGAAGTGGTTGTTTCTGACGCCGGATTGATAGGGGATCTTGAGAGAACAATTGACGATCCTGTGTCATTATTCATTGTGTCCCAAATGCGAGCTCGACTTGAAAAGTTGTTGGGTTATCGAAGTGATTTGCAAACAGACCCGGACAGCAAAAAGAAAATACCTCCCTTTGTCCTTAAACAGTTTGAGGCAGAGATCAAAATAATCGAACGATTGAAATCGTAGCTTAGACTCATAGTCTGGCGGTCTTGATTTCGATTATTTGATTGAGGCCTTCGAGGCCTTCTCCTATGATTATGTCTATGAGCGCGGATATTAGGGATCTAGTAGAAAAAATCAAAGACCTAGAAAATCAGCTGTTAGAAAAAGACAGCGAGTTATTCACCTATCGAAAAACAGTCACGCAGCTCAATGGCGAAATCGAAAAACTGATCCTAAAAGTATCGGGTCAACTGACGCTGGCACAAGATATTCAAAAGTTTCTACAGCCGACCAGTATTCCCATCATTCAGGGGATCGATTTTAGTACCAAGTTTTTACCAGGAAACCGCTTTGGCGGGAATTATTACGATATTTTTGAGCATCAGGATAAGTTAAAGATCTCTATTCTTTTATCGAGTGCCTCGGGATTTAGTGTGTCTTCCCAAGTTCTTTCTATTTTGATAAAAATGTCGACCATTCGAGAAATTCGCAAAGGAACCTCTAACGAAAAAATTCTGGAAATGATATTTACGGAGCTTTTGCCAATGCTGGGCGATAAGGATAACGCGAGTTTATTTTTGGGTACTATTGATAAACGAAACTACCAATTTAATTACTCTAGGTCGGGCAGTTTTTATGCTTATCATCAAATTCAAGGTCGCGAGACCTTGACGGAGCTGTCGGAAACTCAGGGGCCGATGACCAGTAAATTTAATTCTGCGTTCCAATCCAGACATACGACCTTAAATCAATTTGATCGACTGGTGATTCTGACTCAGGGGATTGTGGACAACAAAAGTAAAGCGGGTGTTTCATGGCCCGAGACAGCATTGAAAGAAACTATTCGTAAGTCTCCCAAAAAGGGGACTCATGAGTTGCGAAACGAAATCCTTTTTCAAAACGAAAAATTTTTGGACGGTTGTGAAATGGATTATGACGTTACTGTTCTAGTCGCAGAGGTCAAGGATCCCGTGATTAAACTTGCGACTCCGTAAGGACTTTGTTACTTTAAAAAATAGAAATTTAATCCATTCGGAAGGTAATTATGGCAACGGAAGTTCAGATTTTTGAAGGCGCACTGGATAAAGGCTTAGAAGGAATCGTAGCATGTACTACATCAGTTTCTTCAATAGTCGGTAACACTCTTAATTTTCGTGGCTACACAATCGAAGATTTGGCTCAAAATTCTACATTTGAAGAAGTGGTATATTTGCTCTGGAATAACAAACTTCCTAACGCAAGTGAATTAGAAACGTTCAAATCCGCTTTGTACAAAGAAACTGTTTTAAGTGCCGATTACATCAAAATTTTAAAAACAATCCCAAATAAAGGCGTTCACCCAATGGCGTGGCTGCGTACAGCTGTTTCATTAGGTGCGCATTTAGATGCCGATGCGAATGATATGTCAGTTGAAGCCAACAAACGTAAAGCGATGAGCTTAACAGGTAAAATGGGAACGATCGTTTGTGCTTTCGATGCTATCCGTAACGGTCGCGATCCAATCGCACCAGTAGCTGGCAAAAGCGTCGCATGGAACTTTATGTACATGCTTGGTGGTGGTA
Organism: Bdellovibrio sp. 28-41-41; assembly: GCA_002256935.1. GTDB lineage: Bacteria > Bdellovibrionota > Bdellovibrionia > Bdellovibrionales > Bdellovibrionaceae > UBA2316. The sequence continues at coordinate 4,270 of NCGL01000012.1, read as the reverse complement.
AAGAGCCAGACTCTGAATCTGTAAAGGTATTTGATACATGCTTGATCTTGCATGCTGATCACGAATTAAATTGTTCTGCCTTCGCGACTCGCGTAACAGCTTCATCATTATCTGATTTGCATTCAGCGATCGTGTCAGCGATCGGTGCTCTAAAAGGACCTCTTCATGGTGGTGCGAATGAGCAAGTGATGATCATGCTTAAAAAAATCGGCAACATCGAAAATGCAAAGCAATTCGTAAAAGATGCATTAGATGCTAAAGAAAAAGTAATGGGTATTGGTCACCGTGTTTACAAAAACGGCGATCCACGGGCAGCTATCTTAAGAAAAATTTCTGAAAAATTGACTCAAAAAATCGGTGAACCTCAATGGTATCAAATGTCGACGTTGATCGACGATACTATGAACAAAGAAAAAGGTTTAATGCCGAATGTGGATTTCTATTCAGCGACTGTTTATTACGCGATGAAAATTCCTACTGACATCTACACGCCCATTTTCGCAGTATCTAGAATTGCTGGCTGGTGTGCGCATGCATTTGAACAATACGCTAACAACCGTATTTACCGTCCACGCAGTAAGTGGCAAGGTAAAGAGGGTCTTCACTGGAAACCAGTAAACGAAAGATAATAAGAATTATAGTTCAGATATCAAGATTTCCTATATCTTGATATCTGCAATATCTGAGGGAAAATAATCATGGCTAGCATTTTTACGAAAATTATAAATGGTGAGTTGCCTTGTTATAAAGTTTTTGAAGATGATCAATCGATTTCTTTTTTAGCTTTGGATCAGGTAACTCGTGGCCATACGTTAGTCGTGCCTAAGGCAGAAGTCGATCACTGGGTCGACGTTCCTGAAGAGATATTTTTGAAGGTTCAATCGAACGCTCAAAAGATTGCTAAAGCGGTTCAGAAATATACGGAGGCCCCTCGTATTTTAACAGCTACGATTGGATTTGAGGTTCCTCATTTTCATCTCCATTTGGTACCTGGTAAAAAACTTGCGGACCTAGACTTCACGAAAGGCAAGCGTTTGCCTGCAGAAGAAATGGAAAAGATCCAAAAGGGTATTATTTCATTTTTAAAGTCCGAATAAAGTCTGAATAGACTTTTGCTTCCTCACTTTTCGTCCGATATGTAGACAGATGAAGAGTCACTATCTTCTGCCAGAGCCAACTCCGTATGATAAAATCAGTCCTCGATATGGTACCGTAGCAATTGCCGAGCTGATTTTAGACTTAAAACGCTTAGGCGCAAACACGAATAATTTAAAAGCAGTTGAATATCCCAAAGATAAAACGGCCTAACGAACTTCCCAAAAAGATTCTTGCTAATTCAATGAGTTCATTGTGTATTCACAATAATGAACTCATTGAAGAACTTATTTGACCAACTGGGCGAAGCTCAATCACCTATGACGATTTGGACAACTACGACCGAAGGTGAACTTGGCTATGCGTTCGGCAGCGATGGTGGCGTTGTGTCGGAATTAGCAAAAACTATGAGTTATTTTAATCCAGCCTTGGCCTTTCATGTTAAAGAAGCCGATGCGATTCAGGTCATTGTGAAAATTCAGCAAACTAAGAAAGTTCAAGCTAAAATTGAGAATTGGGATGTGAATGAAATTCGCACTCGGTTCGAAAAAATTAAATCAATTATTGTAGAAAATAAATCGGGCATTGCAGGACTAGAGGGACATTTTCAAGGAACAACCCGTAAATTTCAGATGCAGTGGTCTGTTGAACCGGTGCTTCAAATTCTTGAGCAGCTTTTAAGTCACTCCGAAAAATTTGATGTAGCCAGTGCTAAAGGTTTAGTCGGTGCCATTACTCCCAAAGCAAGTTCATTTTATGAAATTGGATGGCGCATTCTGTACTCGATTTTTCATAAGGATGGCGTGCTGATTAAGCCGGCGACGGAAACGGCGCTGAGTGCCGTGATTTGGCAGGAAATTTTGAGAGATTGCGATTTGCCAGAAGGCTTGGTTGGTTTCGTATTCGGTTCTGGCGACACAGTAGGTAAACTATTATTCGATCACCCCGGCGTTAGAAACTTATCTTTCTCGGGTTCTTACGACACATTAAAATCTTATCAGTTAACGCTCGAAAAAAAATATCAGCTATTTTTCAATGGTAAGAATGCGGTCTGTGTGTTGAGTGATTTTGATTTTAAGAATCAGATGAAAAATATTGTCCAATTGTTTGTTGAGCATAACGGTCGTAGTGTTTTTTCGCCATCACGATTGTTTGTAATTGATACGCTAGAGAAGGAATTCAAAATAGCACTAGCCGCGTATTTACTGAATTTGCCCACGTTGTCTTCGGTAGATGATGAATTTGGCTATTTGCCTTTGCGTGATTCTGAAAAGAAAAAAATGGCAGAAATTAAAGGTCGTTTTGAGTCCGAAGAAGCTAAGATCATTTATGGAAATGAAAATTTCTTATTTTATTCGGATCTGGCTAATTGTTCAGAGTTATACCAAGAGAACTTGGAGTTACCCATTTATAATTTAACGGCAGTTAAATATTCTCACGAGATGGCCAAGTGGCTGAATAATAGTTCATTTGGTCATTCAGTAGTTATTTTTGGCCCAGAAGAAAAATCAAAAAAGCTTGCGATGAAGTCTGAAGTTGGCAAAGTGATCTTGAATCCGATGCCTTTAAAAAATGAATGGGTGAACCCGGTTAAGATGTCTGGCTTTGGTGAAGTGGACAGCACGATTCCTAATTCATTTTATTCATATGTAAAGGCATAGATTGCGACGATTCTGTGTCTACTGCGATATCTGAAACTTCTGTGAATGTTTTTGAAGGTTGCTTCTCTTCAAGTGCCACGGTTTTTGATAAATCAATTAAACCATGTTTAGCCGAAACATACGCTGATTTATTCACAGAAGCTACAAGTCCATGAACAGAAGAGAAGAGATGTTTATGATTCGCTCCGTGTTTAAAGGTTTTTGTTTGACGATGATTTCGGCAGAGACTTCGGAGGATTTGCGTCAATCACTCGGCAAATTTGGCTTTTAACAGCCGTATTAATTTCAGGTATAGTTACCATCCGTAAAGTTGTTGGCACTCTATAAGGCATGCTAGTGAAGGATATGGATTATATGATATATGGGAAGGCCCCTTAGGCCGTTTTTGAAAAATTTCCCTGACAGAATATAGACAGTTTAGCTATTTCTTAAAGTGGCATACAACTCGCACCTGTATTAATCTTTTGGGTGGGCCGGGGTATGACTAAAATATTGTTTTTATTGAGCGTTGCTATTATAGCGCTGGAATCTGGCGCTACCAGCGTCATGTGCAAGTCCTTTTATGCTAGACAGTCGCGCATGGAAATAGAAAAAGCTATCGAAGAGACTCTTTATATTGGAATTCCAATTTCAGTGAAACCTTTCAGTGCGAATGGAAATAGAAATTCGCTGTGGTTGGTGACTTTAGAGAATCCTAAAACCAAGCAAGTTATTACGGCGCTATTTAAGCCACGTTTTCCGGGTGATGGCGACGGTTGGAATCGTGTCACCATGGAATACGCAGCGTATGAAATCGCTAAGCTTTTAGGAATGGAAAACATTCCGCCGGTGGCATACCGCTATAATCTGACTATTGATGGTCGTTTCTTTCACGAAGGTTCCATGCAATATTTTGTGAAGGGTGCAAAAATATTAAAGAAAGTTGAAAAGAAAAACTGGAACGTTGATGCAGACTATTTTATTTCTGATGCGCGCGTAATTGATGTTTTACTACAAAATCCAGATCGACATGCCGGTAATTTTATTTACGGTCCTCATTGGATTGATGGCGTCAGCAAACCATTCTTGATTGACCAAGCGGCGAACATGAGAAAAGGCACGAATATGCGTCTATCTACAAAAGGACCTTTTAATGATAGATTGATCGAGACGTTTAATCCGAAAACAGTTGAAAAATTGCGTCAGATAAACGCGGAAAAATTATCGATAACATTTCCATTCATGAGTCATAAGGAAATTCAACGTGTGATTCATCATCGCGATGGTATTATCAGTTTTATTGATAGTCGTTCTTCGGGCAAATAGGATTCATTGGGCATGCATCACATTGTGGATTGCGTGCTTTGCAAATTTGCCGTCCTAAGAAAATCATTTGGTGGGAAATTTTAATCCAATTCTTTTTGGGAACAACCTCTAGTAAATCCAGCTCAATCTTTTCAGGCGTTTTGTTTTTCGTTAAACCTAAACGCTGACTGATACGACTGACATGGGTATCCACAACAATTCCGTTCGGT